>CAYWSF010000176.1:0-4347 GCA_964460725.1 uncultured Desulfosporosinus sp. | reverse complement strand
AGTCTCAAATTGTACGGGAATGGAACTTGAGACACTTTGGCCATAAAGTACACCAGGGGTAAAGCCGGCTCTTCTGCATTGCTTAGGTTTCATATTCCTTTCCGTTGCGTATAAAATAGTTTCTTCCATTAGGGAACCCACTCCTTCATTATTCTTACCTTCATTAATACTACCGTCGTCAATACTACCGTCGTCAATACTACCTTCATTATACCAATAAAACCGTTATCGATCCCTGCTATAAAGAAACCAGTAGACTTTGACTAATAGTATATCATAAAATCCAGTATATCATAAAATTTATAATCTATTAAGCCAGCCGCCATTATAAATGGTTTCAGCTTTCTCAAAATCCCTTACTTAGTTACTTACACACCTTACATTAAAACTTTAAGGTGTGAGGGCGTGAATTTGTAATGCGGCTTGGTTTATGATACCTTGTTATTGTGTGATATTTAAGGAAATAATTTAGCCTGCGTGCATGTGCGGTGCTCATGTGGCTGTGGCATGTGTAGTGCTTAGTAATGAATTCTAGAAAGCACTGCCGTTTCCATTGTCGTCGGTTTCCAATTCCACATGGGTTAAATTTTTAACATAATCGTCTATTACTTCTACTTGTAATGTTTCTCGCTCTTTAAGCATTTTAAATATGCCGTTATTAAAGTCTGTGCCGATTTCCTTGAAAAAGATGCCTTCATACACAACATCTTTGGTATGGTTAAAGACCAGGCGATAGCCGGCGCCTTCCTTGGCAAGGTAAGCACGGCAACCCTTTTCGTAATGACTGCCGGATTTTTTGAGATAACGGGCCACTGAGATAATATGGAGATCTACAAAGGGTATTTCCCGGATTAATGAATTAATGATCGACTCCTTGGTTATTTGTTCCCAGCGGCTGTGGGCTGTTTGGCCAATAATTATTTGCGTTATTCCTTTTTTGCGGGCTACTTCAGCAATTACTTTGTAGGTGGGTCGTTCTTCATTGTCTCTTAATATAAAAGCATCGGCATCATGATCTTTAGCTATTCGTTTCCATCTGGCTATATAATTTGATTTTTCGGCGTCCAATTCTTCAAACGGTTTTCGATCTACAGTTAAAATATAGAGGGGACAGTCAAATGCTTTCGCTATTTTACAGCCGCGTTGTATTAGCCGTTCACCGTTTGGACCATAATAAACACAAACCAGTATCCTTTCGTCCATGCCGGTCTTCTTTCTTAACATTTTAACATTCACCTCGGAGTTTATTATAGATCGTAGGTTTTATACAAACACCAGCGACTCTCAATGAATATTACCCCATGCAGATTAGGGAGTCAATCCTTTAAAATGAAAATCAAGAATTTATAAATTATTTAATTTAAGTTATTAAATTCTAAAGCGGATTAAGTGTTACTATTAATTAGAAGGGAGGAGGATAGATGTCTTGCTTCTACCTTGTAAATGCTGTTCCATTTATATATGCGCTATTGGTTCCGTTCTTGCACAAGAAATTTAACCCAAAAATACATACGGGTTGGTTCATTCTTTTTGTTCCTTTGCTGGTTTTTGTCCACCTATTATCCTATATTCCTGTGCTCTCCAATGGCCGGACAATCTACTTCACTCTTCCTTGGATACCCTCTTATGATATTAATCTGACCGCGCATATAGATGGGTTATCCCTGATATTTGGCTTGATCATTACGGGGATGGGTTTTCTTGTCATCTTGTATTCGATTTATTACATGTCAAAGCAAAGAGAGGCACTGCACAACTTCTATATCTATCTGCTCTTGTTTATGGGCTCGATGCTCGGCCTTGTTTTTGCGGATAACATCTTTGTTTTATATGTTTTTTGGGAAATGACCAGCATATCTTCCTTTTTATTGATTGCCTACTGGTTTGAACGGGAGAAATCAAGATCCGGGGCCCGAAAGTCACTGTTGATCACGATCTTCGGTGGATTATCCATGCTGGCCGGTTTTATCCTGCTGGCGATGATTACGGATACCTACAGCATTCGGGAGATGATCAGCAAAGCCGGGATGATCCGGTCCCATTCCTTCTTTGTTCCCGCCATGATCCTGGTTCTGCTTGGGGCTTTTACCAAGTCGGCCCAATTCCCATTTAGTATCTGGTTACCGGATGCCATGGAAGCACCTACGCCGGTGAGTGCTTATTTACATTCCGCTACCATGGTGAAAGTGGGTATTTATTTAGTTGCTCGCTTGACCACTATTTTTGGCGGTGTATCGCTATGGTTCTGGCTTGTTTCCGGTGTTGGCCTGGTCACCTTGTTATATGGTACGGTTAACGCTGTAAAACAGACAGATTTAAAAGCCTTATTGGCTTATTCTACCGTTAGTCAATTGGGCTTGATTATGAGCTTGTTGGGCATGGGATCTGCCGCCTTGTATTTTGATCCTGCCAATGAAGGCGCACTGTATGCCATAGCTATCTTTGCCGCTATTTTCCACTTGTTTAATCATTCGACTTTTAAAGGTTGTTTGTTTATGGTAGTGGGGATTATTGACCATGAAATTGGGACACGGGATATTAAAAAAATAGGCGGTTTAATGCACTTGATGCCCATCTCTTTTCTCCTTGCTCTGACCGGAAGTTTTGCCATGGCCGGCTTACCGCCTTTTAATGGCTTTTTGAGCAAGGAGTTATTTTTTACGGCTGCCTTAAATGCCGCACATATGTCTATTTTTCATATGGAAACCTGGGGAAAGGTACTAGTATTTGTCGCCTGGCTTGCCAGTGTGTTTACTTTTATTTACTGCATGATCATCCTTTTTGAGACATTTATGGGAAAACCGAAAGGCTATAAATTAAAAAAGAAAGCCCGTGAAGCCCCGCTTGGGATGTTGATATCTCCCCTTATCCTGGCAGGCTTGGTGATTGCCATATTTTTCTACCCCAATGTTTTTGCAAAATATCTCTTGCAGCCGGCTTGGCAGGCTGTTTTGCCAACCTTTGCAGAACCGGCTTTGCAGATCGAAATAAGTGCCTGGCACGGTTTGAATCCGGAATTATTAATGACACTAGGGGTAGTGGTTGTTGGGGCACTACTGTACATAACTATGAGCAAATGGTACGGCATTTATCATCGTTTTCCGCAAGCATTCACATTGAACAGCATATATGAATTCTCTTTGGAAAAAATGGAGGATGTTTCACTGGCTGCAACCAAGCGTTATATGACCGGGTCGGTGCGGGATTACCTGGTTTATATCTTTAGCTTTCTCATCTTGACAGTGGGCGGAGCGCTTCTTTTATTTAATGGCTTATCCCTTGATTCATCCCGTGATGCAGCGGTTAGCATAAGCCAATTGTTATTACTGATTGGACTGCTAAGCGCTGCCTTAATCGTCCTTTTGGCAAACTCAAGATTAACCGCAGTTGTCGCTGTTGGGGTGTTAGGATTTCTGGTCGCTTTCTTCTTTGTCCTCTTTCGGGCACCTGATTTGGCCCTCACTCAGTTGGTGGTGGAGACTGTCACAACAGTATTGTTCTTGTTGTGTTTTTACCATTTGCCAAAAATGAAGAAGGAAAACAGTCCGCTCCGGTTCAAAGCAGTTAATGTTCTCATCTCGGTGGGGGTTGGCCTAGTGATGACCGGTTTAGCTCTATCGGCCAATGGGAATAAACTTTTTGAATCTATTTCTAGCTTTTATAAAAACGCCTATGTACTCGCCGGTGCCAAAAATATTGTCAACGCTATTTTGGTGGATTTCCGGGGATTTGATACCATGCTGGAAATCCTGGTACTGTCCATGGCAGGGCTAGGAGTATATACCCTGATAAAACTGCGTTTGGCGGGGAGGAAAGAGCATGAAAGAACCGAATGATGTCATTCTGCGCACCGTTACGGAAGTAGCAGTTGTAATCATACTGACCTTTTCGATCAATCTCTTCATATCCGGACATCACTATCCGGGAGGCGGATTTATTGGCGGGCTGGCTTTTGTGGCAGGCATCGTTCTTCTCTTCCTTGTTTATGATATTGAAACAGTGCGCAAGAATATCCCGGTAGATTTTAAAGTGGTTGCCGCAATCGGAGTATTGATCTCAGTTTTTACCGGGTTAGGAGGAATAATTGGCGGGAAGCCCTTTTTAAACCAGACCTTTGGCCATGTAAATCTCCCGGTTTTCGGACAGACCGACCTGGCAACGGCTGTTTTGTTTGATGTCGGAGTGGCCCTGGCAGTGATCGGAACATCTTTGACTATTATTATGAGTATAGGTGATGATCGTTAAATGGAAACATGCATGTCAATTGCGGTTGGAATTTTATTTATCATTGGTACTTACTTAATCTTATCGAAAACTCTGCTACGGATTATTTTGGGCACCTCGATT
>CAYWSF010000175.1:0-4372 GCA_964460725.1 uncultured Desulfosporosinus sp. | reverse complement strand
CCCTGCTCCAAAGCCAATCATGCCCCAAGAGAACATTTGCCAGGGAGTCCAGGGTCCTTGACCAAAAAACAGGTTGGAAGCTGCAGCCGCTGCAACTCCGCTTAAGAATCCTGCCTCAGGCCCAAAGACAAGTGCGGCTATTATTATAATCGCCGAAGTCGGGATAAAATTGGGAATAGGCGCAAATACCACCCGCCCCAAAGCAGCCAGCGATGCCATAACGGCAATTACCACCAACTCCCTGGCCTGAGGCTTACGCCGCTCAAATCTGAGAAAAAAAGGAACCATCGCTAAAACAATCAGCAAAATACTCAATAGCCCGTAATTGCGATCGCCAGTTAAAGAGGTAATTATCAATAAAACCGGAATTACTACAATTAGAGCAATCCTTGCCGGTTTTAAGAACTTGCTTTTTCCATATTCAGATTCAGATTCGTCCGGCATAGTTCAATCACATCCTTGCAGGTTACAGCTTGTGGGAATAACCACCGGGCCATACGGTTGGCAGCAGTCGTATAAAAATTATTGCCGGTGAAAAATTCTCTGGCCGAGCCGGCTGAGACAATATCCCCATCAAACATCATGGCACAGGAGTCGGTATGTTCGGCAGCAAATTCAATATCATGGGAAACCATAATAATAGCCACACCTTTCCGGCACAAATCCCTCAGGATGTGTGCCAATACTGCCTTGGAATGGGCATCCAGCCCTTTAGTCGGCTCGTCCAGCAATATTATGCCGGGTTTTAAGAGCAGAAGTTTAGCCAGAGCAGCTTTTTGCTGTTCGCCACCGCTTAAATCATAAGGGTGACGAAGCAGAAGATCTTTTATGTTCAGCTCAGCTGCTATATCAGTAATTTCTTCGCTTACGGCCTTCTGATTCTGGTTTAACAAACCGGCTGCTTCAACAAGTTCCTCCCGGACCGTGTCATGCACGAACAAAGCTTTGAGGTTTTGAGGTAAGAGAACCAGATTATTGCGGTACAACTCGCCGGCCTTGAAATCCGTTATTTCTCGGCCGTTAATGAGCACCTTTCCCCGGTAGGGTTTTATCAGTCCCGAAATGACACTTAACAAAGTTGACTTGCCGGCACCGTTACCACCCAGCACACCCAAAACTTGGCCCGGGTAAGCTTTAAGCGACAGCCCTCTTAAAATATCGTCCCCATCCTTCTCATACCTGAACCAAACCTGCTTGACTTCGACAACGGGTCGGCCTGCGACAACAGCCCTGCCTCTGCCATCCATGCTCCGGTTCGCACTTGCGACACCACTGTGTCTGTCTACGTAAACAGCCTTGCCCCTGCTTTGTTCTGCCCCCGTTCCTATTCTCACTGTTCCTTGCGCAGATAGTATGGGTTGTGAGAAATGTTGTTCCGGCAATTTACGTTTCGATATTTGATATTCCAGCAGGAGTTCATTTAACCATTTCCGCCCTTCCCGAACGGTTAATGGACAATTATTACCTTTTTTGATTGCACCATAAATGCGGACGGAAGAAGGTAAGCCTTTATACAAGACATGTCCCGCCTCCCTTTCCAGGATCAGGACAATTTCCGCAGGCTTACCGGCCTGGAGAATCCGACCTTGGTCCATGACCACCACTTGATCAGCCATAGGGAAAACCTCCTCCAGTCTGTGTTCGCTCAAAATCACGGTTACTCCCAAATCCCGGTTGATCTTGGCGATTATATCCAGGAATTCCTGGGCAGCAATCGGATCAAGCTGGGCCGTGGGTTCATCCAGCAATAATACCCTTGGCTGCATCACCATTACCGCCGCCAAATTCAACAGCTGCTTTTGACCCCCGGACAGTTCTGTCACAGGCTTGCGAAACCAACCGTTAATGCCAAAAAAGCTGGCCATTTCCGCTACCTTACGCCGGATTATCTGAGTATCCAAGCCTAGATTTTCCAACCCAAAAGCCAGTTCATGCCAGACAACATCTGTTACAATTTGAGTTTCCGGATTTTGCATTACGAAGCCGATTTCCTCCGCAACTGTTTGACTGTCTAATTCATCCATTAAATTGCCGGCATAATAAATCACGCCACTCCTGTGCCCATGGGGAGCGATATCCCGTTTCAGATGCAATAAAAGCGTGCTCTTGCCACAACCGGATGCTCCGCAGATAAGCACCAGTTCCCCCTCAGCAATGTTCAGGCAGATATTATCCAATGCTTTTTTGGAAACATTGGGGTAGGTAAAACTCAAGTTTTCAATTTGCAGAAATGCCATTTAATATTCTCCCTTAATTCAATTAACATCGGCAAAAAAGCAAGTATCCAAAACACCGTATATAAACACAGGGCCGCTGCAGAGGTTTTCAGGGGGACAAGTGACGGGTAAAAGCGCATTGTGCCAAAACCCAGAAAAAATCCTGTTAGACATATTCCGGCTAAACACAATTCTATTAACAGGATCAGACCATCCCGCCTATCAAACTTAAATAGGGAAAAAGTGCTCCTCTTTTTCAGCCCGTAACCCCTCGCTTTCATGGAATTAGCGGTTTCCATCCCATCCTCCATGGACCAGCTAAGCAAGGTGGATATCACACGCATGCTTCTTTGTAAACGCTGGATTACATTTCCCGTACGAACATCCATGCCGATTGCTTGTTGGATAGATAATACTGTTTGCAGCTGGACTTTTAGTTTGGGAAGCATCCGAAGAGTCATGGTAATCAGCAAAGCCACCGTCGGTGCAAACCCGGCAAACAAGTACAGGAATTTGTCCGCGGTGATCACTTTACTGTAACAGGAGAACCAAAGTACCACGGCAACCAGGGAAGCAGCAGCACACAAACCATAGAAAACAGCCTCCAAAGTAATTGGGTTACCCCATAAATAAAATAACACGCTCTTCCCCCGGTGATTAAAGAGAGGGTTGGCCAGGGCAATAAGCAAGAACATAGGAAGACAAAATATTAAACTGAATTTTATCCCGCGGCTACCCGACAAAAACCAGGAAAAGAATAAAGCGGCGGTTAAAGAGACTCCCACAAAAACCGGATGTAAAAAAAGTAAAGTGAAAATTATTATTACAGCAAAAAATGTAAAACTAACAATCGGATGGATTGCGGAAAATACTCTGATCACGGTTTATCCCCTTCTCAGTTATTTAACGAAAATAACTCCTGTCCCAAGTCTTTTCCTAAATCACAGGTATATTTCCATTCAACAAAATCCCCATTTTTCAACTTGTATTCATCTCCGTTATAGCTGGAATAGTGATTATTAACACAATATACCCAACCACTTAACGGCCCACCGTCAAGTTCATAAAGATTATTGATCCCTTGAATATAAATTCCGTTTGACTTTTCATACTCCATTTGAATTTTATGCTCGCGCGTTACCCTTTTCAGAACACTAAAAACTGTTTCCCCGTCACTAATTTCCATTTGGGCAGGGGGTAGGATTACGCCATCAGAAGGCACAATTCCCTGAAATTTTTCCTGTTTGTCCAATCCTCTATCTACCGCTGTCTGACAGTTGATAGATATAGTTACACTATTTTTTAACGCCACCGGCGGCTGAGTAGATACCGGCGATTGATTAGCAGCGGAGGCAGCCGGTTCAGCCGTTTTACCGGCTGCCTGCGATTGATTGGCATTGGCAGCAGGCGGTTCCGTCGGTTTAGTCGGTTTAGTCGGTTTAGTCGGTTTGCCGCCCTCCTGCAGCTGATCAACGCCGGAAGCAGCTGCTTCGGCTGTTTTACTCGTTACCTGTGACTGATTGTACCGTTTGGTACAGAATCTGAAACCGATTTGCCGGCTGCTTGACATCCGCTAAGCAGCAATACGGCCATAATTATGAAGATTAGAAATAATCCTGCCCGCTTTTTCAAGTCGATTCCTCCTTGCCGTTCTTTCAATAATTGTTTCCATATCTTGCAATCTTTTAAACTGGTCCTATATCTTCTAATCTTCTAAATTGGTCCGATATCTTTCAATCTTTCAATCTTTTAATCTGTTAACATTTGCTCGATATCCTGCAAAATCCTATCCGGAACTACGGCTGTTCCCCCGAAGACATAAAAGTCCGCAACACCAACGTTGACCGATTGCAAAAGTTGCTGTTGCAACCTGGTTAAACCGTCTTTTCCGGTAAGCATTAACCAGGCATTGGACTGAGCAGCTACCGCAGCCCCTGTTAAAGCATCAGCAAATCCTTCGCCGGTAGCCAAAAAGATCTTGTCCGGTTTTGGCTGCAATTTGCTTAACACTTGGATATTTGTTTCATAACGATCCTGGCCACTATAGCGTTCCGCTCCCGGCAGCAAACTTTCCAACCCCTCAGGCAGAACCGCCGTACCCCCGATTAGCAAAGTGCGCTCCGCCTTAAACTCGCTAATAGCCAGCCGCGTCACCT
>CAYWSF010000174.1:0-4376 GCA_964460725.1 uncultured Desulfosporosinus sp. | reverse complement strand
GGGATTCTTTCCGTAAATCATTTCATCATTCAAGTCGTTCACTTCTTTCCTGCTTGCAATTTAATTCAGTCCGCTATTTTCTGCCTGCGAATTAATCCCGTCGGTTTATTTCTTTCTTTCGATTTAGTCCTTTTGGGTTAGTCCGCGTCAGCCTTTTTCATCAGGAACCGTTCCCTTACGTTTACTTGCTGGCCGCAGGTAAGCTCCTCCTCGCGGCATTTACCGTAGACACATGAAGGAAGTGCTTTTTCATATATAACAGCAGATAAACTTCTTAGCGACCTTAGTTTTTTAGTTGCCAGCTCACGGATCTCCCATTGGGCATTCATACAGGTACGATCTTGCAGCATAGAAATATCTGCTCTGGCGTTTGCGGAAATGATTAACTTAATTTGATCGCAATTAAGCAAAAAGGAAAGAGCCTTGTCTTGTCCATACTTTTGAGCAACCAGTAACCTGAAAGTTTTAAAATCTTCTGCAATGGCCCTATATTCTTGACAGAAGCTGGAATTCTTTATCGTGTCCGGTATTTTGCTCTCTCTCTCTTTATCATAAATGAGTACAAATAGCTCTTCTCTAATGTTTTGTGATAATCTGTGCCGCAATTGTTGGTGATAAGCCGCCAGGCTGCACATCATTCCAAAGGTCGTTCGTGCCTGCTCCGCTATGCTTTCATGGCCATACCCTAATACCCGCTGAACGACGCCCTTCGCCTTAGCCGGGGCATCCGCTCCCCATTTATCTATGGCCCGGGATGGGGTTTCCTTCATTGTGCTGGTTAAAGCCCCAAAACCAACCTTCATGTCAATGTTACTGAAACCATCTAATCTAATCAGGTTGTTCTCGGAACTAATTCGAGAAAAGTAGTCGGCATAAAAATCGCCAATCCGATCCGAATAAACACTACTATCATAATCAAAAGGCAGTAGATTTACAAGGCAACACGGCAAATATGATGCCAAGTCGTTAGATAATCCGGTAAAAATATTGCCATATTTTTTATCATGCATTAGCCTGAAAAGCTCTATTAGTTTATCTCCCGACATAGCGACACATACATTGGTCTTCGTCGCCAGGGGCAGTACGTATCGGGCGTCTTCAATCGGAATTCCATACAAGTAATGTTCGGACTTTGGCCTGCCCTTAAAGCTGTCTTTTTTCAGCTGTGACATCCTGCCATACAGGTCAAAAGCTTTCTCCATCAGCTCAGCTGCCTTTTGTCCGTCACTTTCATCAAGTTCCGGCAGAATAAATGAATCCCCCGACATGGTAACATATCTCTGACTTTGCTGAACATAAGAATCTTTCAGTTCGCAGATTAGCATGCTCTGTACCCGATCTATTTCTTCCAAAACAAAAGAAATATTAGCAGTTTTCAAAATCTCCCTCAAAGACAGCTCATCAAAACTGGTAATATTATTACGCTCTATCCATGCTTTTATTCTATTTAATCCCGTCGCCTCAAAATTAGCGACCCTCAACAATTACTCTTCCTTCTCCGCAACACATACACCTTCTCCACAACATATATACCTTCTCCGCAACATATAACCTAGAGCAGACTTTTCACCCTTGGCTAGAGCAGATTAGCAAATTCCTATTTTAAACCACTGCTTCCATTATGCCATAAGCAGTTCAGTTAAACAATTGATAAAATCAAACAAATTAAATCAAAATAAGCCCAACTTCAAAATGCCTTAGTATTTAAGTGGTGGCAGGCAGTTGACTGACTCGCCTGAAGCATGTCGTCCACTATATCGTCCACTTGATTAAACGCCCATTGCATGCGAGCACTTTGTTTATTCAAATGCCAATAACCCACTAAACTTTCAAACGCTGTTGCATGACGATAGGTCACAACATCTACGTTCTTGGGATGCCCTCCCTTGGCATTTCGCCCACGCAAAACGACTTGCTGTTCTTCCTCATTCAGGGCAGGCAGCAAAGCATGTAAAATATGGGCTTGAGTGCCGGCACAAACATAGTTTACCGCTTGTTTATGGAGTTCCTGAACCTTTTCATACCCCAGCTCAAGCATATGAGTGCGGGCCCAAAGCTCATAAACCGCATCTCCTAAATAAGCCAGTGTTAAAGAATTCATCTCCTGCCAATTCCGCATACAATCCCCTTTCCGCTACTTCTTAATTTTCCACCGCGCGCCCTGCGCTGTATCTTCAATAATAATGCCTTTCTCCTTCAGAGCATCACGAATAAAATCGGCCATTTCCCAATCTTTTTTCTGACGGCTCTGAGCCCGGACCTGTAACACTACTTCCATTACCTGATTAAACAGTTCATCATTTTCGGCCCCAATAACGGCCGGATGAAGCAGATCAAAACCAAGCACTTCGCCAAGTTCCAATAGGGTCTTTTGAGCTTCTGCCAAACCGGGAGAAAAGACCGGATTTTTCTGCACACCGCTATTCATTTTTTTGGCCAATTCAAAAAGGGCCGCATAAGCCAGAGCAGAATTAAAATCATCGTCCATGGCGTTCTCAAATGCTTCACGCGCTTCTTTTGCCGCTTGAGACAATTCGGCCTCAATCTGTTCGTTTGCAGCTGACTCCTTACTTTCCAAAGCTTGCTGCGCCAAACGAACACTGTTTTGCAGCCGTTCTAACCCTTTTTGGGCCATGACCAAATTTTCCTCATTAAAATCCAGAGGACTGCGATAATGAGTTCCCAGTAAATAGAAGCGGATAACTTCCCCCGTGGTTCTTTTCAGCAGTTCCCGCATCGTGAAAAAGTTCCCTGTGGATTTGGACATTTTTTCTTGATCAATCGTCAAAAAGGCATTGTGCACCCAATAACGGGCAAATATCTGCCCTTTTAAATACCCTTCCGATTGGGCAATCTCATTTTCATGATGGGGAAAAATAAGGTCGCTGCCCCCACCGTGGATATCAAATTCCGGCCCCAGGTATTTTAAGGACATAGCGGAGCATTCAATGTGCCAACCCGGACGCCCCTTACCCCAGGGACTTTCCCAAGCCGGTTCACCCGGTTTGGCGTTTTTCCACAGCGCAAAATCCATGGGATGATGTTTCCGATCGTCTACCTCTATCCTTGCTCCGGCCCTCATGTCTTCCAGTACTCTGCCCGACAGCTTCCCATAGCTGGGAAAATGATCCACTGCATAGTAAACATCGCCATCCACTTCGTACCCTAAACCGACGTTTACCAACCCCTCAATCATCTCAATTATGTCCGCAATATGTTCCGATGCCTTGGGATGTACGGTTGCCGGCAGGATATTCAAGGCTTTGGCGTCTTTAAAATATTCATCGATATATTTTTGGGCTAAAGCCAGCGGTTCCATCCCTTCCGTGTTCCCCCGCTGAATGATTTTATCATCCACATCCGTAAAGTTTTGTACGTAACAAACATCATATCCTTTATGCATAAAATAACGCCTAATCATATCAAATACAACGAACATCCGTCCGTTACCGGCATGGAAATAATTATAAGTGGTCGGACCGCAAACATACATTGCAACCTTCCCGTTATCTCGAGGCTGAAACTCTTCTTTCTTACGGCTCATAGTATTAAATAGTTTCAAAGACATAAAATCAACGCTCCTCTTCTTCTAAGTGTAACAAGAGGGCGGTTCTCTTGTTACATTTGGGTGGTTCCGCATCTCATCCCAGATACTCTTTTTCAGTAACTGCGAGCCGTTTTAAAACATTCTCGCGTCCCAACAAAGGGATAATATCGTAAAGTTCCGGCCCATGCGTCAAACCCGTCAGCGCAACCCTAACCGGCATATAAACAAATTTTCCCTTTAGTTTCAACTCTTTTACCATCTTTTTCAGCAGCGCTCTCACCGTCTCAGTTGTGAGCAACTCTGCTTCCTTTACCTTTTCTTCAAATAATTTCAAAACCCCGGCTGCCTGTTCACCTTTCAACACTTCCAGAGCTTCACCTTCCGGTTTGAGAGGAACAGCACCATAAAAATAATGAACAAAATCCTTTACTTCTGCCAGATAGGATATTTTATCGGAAATTGCTTTGATCATGCCAATAAGCCACTGCTGCTTTTCTTCCGACAGTTCCTCTTGAGAAAGCACACCCATTTCCCTTACAAAAGGCAAGGCAAGTTCAGCCAGACGCTCCGGGGCTGCCGTTTTTATATAATGGGCATTGATATATTGCAGCTTTTGCAGATCAAAAACAGCCGGACTCTTAGAAACACGTTCCAACGAAAAGGCTTCTGCCAATTCATCCAGGGTAAAAAACTCTTCCTCTCCGGATGGTGCCCATCCAAGCATAGCAATGAAATTGACAATCGCTTCCGGGAGATACCCTTTTTTCTGATAGTCCAGGACGGCCGTATCCCCGTCTCTTTTGCTCATTTTCCCTCCCTCGGTGTTCAG
>CAYWSF010000173.1:0-4397 GCA_964460725.1 uncultured Desulfosporosinus sp. | reverse complement strand
CTATCCCCGGAAGAGGCCTGAACCTCGATTCCCTCGATTCCCTTGATTATCTCTGTAAGAGCTTTTGCGATGGCCATCCTTTATCATTCCTCTCCAAGTGCTGCCGGCGATACGGCTGCGTGATCCTTTTCACATATTTTTTTCTTACATCTATATTATAGACAATTTCCTTCGACTGCAGACCACGATTCAGAAATCAGAAGCCAGAAGCCAGAAGTCAGAAATCGGAAGAACTCTAATCTCTCAGCGGGCTGACTGAAATTGGCACACGGCCGGTCAGGCTGCGGATTGCTTCAATATCCTCATCCTCATCTTCCCACCAAGGGGCAAGCGTCGGTGCAGATGCATCCTGACCAAGATAAAGCAGGATATTGGAACCGGCTTCTACCTGGGTATCCCCGTGAGGAATTTGGTCAAGCACAATTCCTCCCTCGCCTTCCGTCATCCCCTGAAAACCGGCTTCCGTCAAAACCTTTTGTGCCTCATCCAGAGGAAGGCCTAAAACAGAAGGAACAGTTGCCGCTTCTTTGATCGGCGGAAATTCCAATCCGGGCATTGGTTTACCGGGCGTCAAGGGGGCTTCCGGATCAGGCTTTATACCAAGATAGCGCAAAGAATCCAGCATGACACTCTGGATCACCGGGCCTCCGACAGCACCGCCATAAAAAGGAACACCGTCGATCACCGCGAGCATCGCCAACTTTGGGTTGTCCGCCGGAGCAAACGCTACAAACGAAGCAACATATTCCCCTTGAATATACGCCCCGTTGGCCACCTTTTGCGCTGTCCCCGTCTTACCTGCCACCCGGTATCCGGGCAAAAAAGCACGCCGCCCGGTTCCGTTGGTCACGACAGATTCCAACACTTCACATTCGATCTTGGCAGTATCCTCACTGATTACACGTCGAATCTCCTCTTTTTTAAAAGGAGTAATAATTTTTCCACTGGGGCCGGCAATTTCCTTCACCAACTGCGGTTTCATTAACGTTCCGCCGTTAGCGACCGCCGAAACAGCCGTCAATAACTGGATAGGTGTAACGTTATTAGTTTGACCGATGGACATAGTCGCTAAATCCAAAGCGGTTGCTCTTTTCTTATTGGCAAGAATGCCGACCGCTTCGCCGGACATTTCTATCCCTGTTTTCTGGCCAAACCCAAAATCATGCAAATATTTGTAGAAATTATCCATTCCCAGCCGTTGGCCCATCTCGATAAAACCCGGGTTGCAGGAATTCTCAGCCACTTGAACAAATGTTTGGCTGCCATGCCCGCCGGCCTTCCAACAACGCACATTTTTACCCAGAACTGTGTAAGACCCTTTATCGAAAAAGCCCTCTTGCAGCTTAATTTTCTTTTCCTCAAGGGCAGCCGCTAAGGTAATAACTTTAAAAGTCGACCCCGGTTCATATCCATTCTGAACCGCAATGTTTCGCCGGGTACTGGGATCCGAATCCTGATAATGATTTGGATCAAAAGTCGGTAATGTAGCTAAAGCCAGCATTTCGCCCGTCTGGGGATCCATCACCAAAATGGAAGCATTTTTCGGCGCTTGTCCGTTCATGTTGACTCCCTGGCCGGACATCAGCTTCTGTAATTCCCGTTCTGCAAAAGACTGGATATTTTTATCTATGGTTAAGCGTACCGTATTTCCTTGTTTAGGAGCCAAGTACTGATGCTCCGCCTGGGGCAAGGGGATCCCATTAGCGCCAAATTCCTGCAGAATGCTGCCTGCATGCCCTGTCAGCTCCGAATCCCTGGTCAGCTCTATCCCTTCAAGACCTTGATTATCAATCCCGGCAAAGCCGATAATATGCGCGGCCAGTGATCCGTTCGGATAATAACGTTGGCTGTCTTCCGTCGTGCCAATTCCCGGCAACTTTAACGCTCGTATTTGGGCGGCCACTTCCGGTTCAATCCGCTTTTGTACATATTCCAATGCCGTATGTTTCGTTATCCGCTGTTCAATTTCTGAGGCAGGTTTCCCTAAAAGGGATGCTAAAGTCTGAGCCATTTCCTTAGCCCTGCCGGATTGTCTAACCTCTGCGGGTATGGCATATACTGTTTCACTGCTGACACTCATCGCTAAGACATTTCCTTGCCGATCTTCAATGTTTCCGCGTTTAGGTGCAACAGGCACACCCCGAAAGTGCGAATCATCCGCCTTTTTATGCAAATCTGCTCCCTGACCAAGCTGCACATACCCAAGCCGTACGATTAAAATCAAAAAAAACACACTTGTACACAAAAAAAGAAAAGCGATTCGTTTACGCATAACAACAAAAGGACCCATCTCTTGCCCCTCCCCCTGTTTTCCCGGGGTCTCCGCGTACCCAAAACGCTTTATTCTTTAATGTTATGTTGTAGAGAATAAGCTCGAAAATATCTTTGAAAATTGCTGTAGTGCTGAGGGTTTAACCTCGGTAGAAGATGTCGCCGCTTGGGCCGGCGGAACCGCCTTTTGATTATTGATCGAAGGCACTGCACCAGCTACGTAGATTGTCCCGGCGGGTTTTTCCATGCCCATAGCCAGTGCTTCACTTTCAATGCGGCCTACCGCACGCAGTTTGTCGACTTCCATTTGAAGCAGATCGTTGTGCATTTTAATCGTGGAAATTTCCTTTTCCAAGTTCCGCACTTCTGCACCCTGAACAACTGTCAGTTGAATTGTTACTGCCCCAATAGCACCAGTCAACCCAACAATACAAGTTAACGCTATAATACTTTTCCCTTTGGCGAACTTACTGATTTTTTTCGCAGGCTGAGGATTTCTCCTGGGAGATTTTTGTGGTAATGGCTGCTGCCACTCCATTTTCTCCTGCGCTACTACCAATGTTATTCCTCCTTCTTTTCCTTTAGACCGTTATATCTTTTCGGCGATCCGTAATTTTGCACTTCTGGAACGTGGATTTAGCTTTACTTCCTCTTCCGAGGGAAGAATGGGTTTCCGTGTCAACGCCTTAGCCAAGGCTGTTACATTGCAGCGACAGATTGGTAATTCGGGCGGACACGTACAAAGTCCAAGCCAAGATTTAATTTTATTTTTCACTATGCGATCCTCGAGCGAATGGAAGGTTATCACGGCAATTCTTCCTCCATGATCCAAACATCGCAATGCTTGATCCAACACTCGCTCCAAAACCCCCAGTTCGTCGTTCACAGCAATTCGGATTGCCTGAAAGGTGCGTTTGGCCGGATGATGCCCGCTTCTTCGTACCGCTGCAGGTACCGCTGCTTTAATTACCTGCACAAGGTCAACCGTTGTTTCTAACGGTCGTTCCTTGCGTGCTTGTACAATAAATTTGGCAATCCTTTTGGACCATTTTTCTTCTGAAAATTCCCATATGAGTTGGGCCAACTCTTCTTCCGTCCAGGTATTGACAATTTCCCGGGCGGTTAATAAACTTGAAGTATCCATGCGCATATCCAGAGGCGCATCCTGCATATAGCTAAAACCGCGCTCCGCTTCATCCAGTTGAGGAGACGAAACCCCTAAATCAAACAAAACACCATTCACCGGCAGTAAATTTAATTCCTTCAGAGTTTCTTCTAGAAATACAAAGTTTCGATTGACTAATCTGACTCGTTCATCTTTCCTAAAAAGTTTTTCCGCATGCTCAATAGCCGAGACATCCTGATCAAAACAGATCAGCTTTCCAGCAGCATTAAGCTGGGCGAGGATTCTCCGGCTATGTCCGGCCCCGCCTAATGTACAATCAACATAATTACCGGAGGGGTTGATAACTACCGCATCAACTGTTTCTTCCAATAAAACAGTTTCATGATGAAAATCCACATCAATCCGTTCCTTTCTATATACCCAGGTGTACCAGGGATTCCGCGGCACTAGCATAATCATTTTCTGCTTGCTGACTGTATTCTGTCCAAAGTGTCTCGCTCCAAATCTCCACACGACTCGACACTCCGGCCAAAACCAAATTCTTCTCCAATTTTGCATAACTGCGCAAATTAGCCGGCAAGAGAATTCTTCCTTGCTTATCCAGTTCACACTCCGTCGCCCCGGAAAAAAAGAAACGGACAAAAGCACGCACATCAGGCTGCGTAAACGGCAAAGCCTGTAACTTTTGTTCCAAAATGTTCCACTCGGAATAAGGGTAAACAAACAAACAGTGATCCAAGCCTTTAGTGACAATAAATTGTTCTCCCAAGGCCTCACGAAACTTGACCGGAATAATCACCCGACCTTTTTGATCGATTGTATGTATGTATTCCCCGATAAAAATGTTGTTCACCCCACCGCCACGGTTGTTCTCTCCACTTTCCCCCACTCCGCACCACCCATTTTACACTTAGTCTAACTATCCTGCAACTGAAAATAATATCTTTTTAACAAATATTTTAATTTATATTTAAGAAACGTAAACGTCCTTACCGAAAGC
>CAYWSF010000172.1:0-4411 GCA_964460725.1 uncultured Desulfosporosinus sp. | reverse complement strand
TGAATACTATTGCCTATCTGAAGGCAGTTCTGGCGTCTGAAAGCATGGTTAATGGAATTATTAAGACCGAATTGGAAGAAATTAATCGCAAATTTGGCGATGCCCGCCGGACACAGATTTCGATTGATGTCAGTAAAATGGACATTGAAGATTTTATCGCAAATGAAGATGTGGTGATTACAGTCACCCACTATGGGTATATTAAGCGCTTACCACTAAGTACTTATAAAAGTCAGAATCGAGGTGGTAAAGGCGTTCATGGTATGGCGACCAAAGAAAATGACTTTCTAGAACATCTCTTTATCACAACCACGCATCACTATATTCTTTTCTTTACGTCACAAGGTAAGGTGTATCGCCTGAAGGCTTATGAGATTCCGGAAGCCAGTAGAATAAGCAGAGGAACAGCTATAATTAATCTCCTCAATTTAAGCCCGAATGAGATAATTACGGCGGTTATGGCAATTAAAGAGTACGGTTCGGATTTATTCTTGATCACCGCTACGAAAAAGGGGATCATGAAAAAGACGGTTCTGAAACAATATGACTCATCGCGACGGGATGGATTAATTGCTTTAACTTTAGATGAAGGGGACGAGCTGATAAAGGTCAAGCTAACCCAAGGTTTTGATGATATTCTGTTGGCCACAAAAAATGGCAAAGCGATTCGCTTCGCCGAATCGGATGTTCGGCATATGGGACGAACGGCACGTGGTGTGAAAGGGATCAGCCTTCAAGAAAACGATGAAGTTATTGGTATGGATGTGATTAGTGATAAGGGCGAACTTTTAACTATGAGTGTTAATGGTTATGCAAAACGCACCAATCTTAAGGAGTTCCGTGTGCAAGGGCGTGGCGGCAAAGGTGTCATTGTTATGAAGCTAAATGAGAAAACCGGCGGCTTGGTGGGGATTAGGGTAGTTCAAGCGGAGGATGAACTTATGGTGATAAGCAATAATGGTATTATGCTGCGGATCCCGGTAGCAAGTATATCTAAACAGGGACGTTCTGCACAGGGAGTTTTGGCTATGCGTACGGATGATAATAGTGTGGTAGCGATCGCTAAAGTCTTAATGAAGGATGAAGATGAAGAAGATCCTGAGGATAAAGATAATTCTTGACAATCAGATAAAAATTTACAGATTGACAAAATTTGCGCTAAGTGTTAATATGTCTGAATCAAAGGTCAAGGTTAGACCGGAAATCAGAGGCCGGATAACGGTATTAATAAAATCAATTAGAGAATAATTATTAATTATTCTTTTTGATATAATAATACTAATATTACCAGCTGAAATCTTGAGGAGGAACTATACAATGGACGAACTTGGTTCATTAACTGTTAAGACCGGACTTGCTGAAATGCTCAAAGGCGGTGTCATTATGGATGTGACAACCCCTGAACAAGCCATAATAGCGGAAGAAGCCGGAGCATGTGCCGTAATGGCTTTAGAACGTGTTCCCTCGGATATTCGGGCTGAAGGTGGGGTTGCCCGCATGGCGGATCCTACAATTATCCAGAGTATTATGTCTGCAGTGTCTATTCCTGTTATGGCAAAAGCAAGGATCGGACATTTTGTGGAAGCCCAAATCTTAGAAGCTTTAGGTGCTGATTTTATTGATGAATCTGAAGTATTAACACCTTCAGACGATGCTTATCATATTAATAAACATGACTTTAAGGTACCCTTTGTTTGTGGCTGCCGAAATCTTGGGGAAGCATTGCGCCGAATTGGGGAAGGGGCTGCCATGATTCGTACTAAAGGAGAACCGGGGACGGGTAATGTTGTTGAGGCCGTTCGGCATATGCGTACAGTGATGAGTGAAATTCGCACTTTAACCTTAATGCCTAAAGAAGAACTGATGGCTGCGGCAAAAAACATGGGGGCTCCCTATGATTTGGTCCTTTATGTTGCGGAAAACGGCAAGCTGCCGGTTGTTAACTTTGCTGCCGGGGGGATTGCAACCCCAGCTGATGCGGCCTTGATGATGCAACTTGGAGTGGACGGGATATTCGTCGGGTCCGGAATCTTCAAATCTGATAATCCTAAGGCGCGGGCCAAGGCAATTGTGATAGCGACAACTCACTTTAAGGATGCAAAGATTCTGGCGGAGGTTTCCAAAGATCTCGGACAGGCTATGTCCGGAATTGAAATTTCCACCTTAAATGAGTCCCAGCGTATGCAAGAACGGGGCTGGTAATCATGAAAAAGCGTGTTGGTGTTTTGGCACTGCAAGGTGCTTTTCGCGAGCACCGACAGGTTTTGGAGTATTTAGGGTGCGAAGTGATTGAAGTACGAAATACCGGTGATCTTAAAGGAATCGATGGCCTTATTATCCCAGGGGGGGAAAGTACAGCCATTGGGAAACACCTGCAAATTAATGAGTTGGGTGAAAAAATCAAAAAACTCGGCGCTCAGGATTTTCCAATTTTCGGAACATGCGCCGGCATGATTCTGCTAAGTAAAACAATCATTGCCAGTGATCAATATCGATTAAACCTGATGGATACCGTTGTTGTACGTAATGGTTTTGGCAGGCAGGCGGCAAGTTTTGAAGCAGATCTGCTAGTACCTGCGATTGGTTCTAATCCTTTTCATGCGGTCTTTATTCGAGCGCCTTACCTGCAGGAAGTGGCCCCGAATGTAGGTATTATGGCAGAACACAATGGTAAAATCGTTTTTGCACGACAGGGGAATTTTTTGGCTAGTGCATTTCATCCGGAACTTACTCCGGATCGACGGATCCATCAATACTTTTTGGGTATGATTGATAAATATTAGGTCTTAATAAGGAATAATCTTGACCGTTTCGTCGAAGATTATTATAATCCTAATTAGATGAGTGATAACTTGGTTTCAAATTTCACCTAATGTGTGTAAGCTGAATAGTCTATTTTGGGAGGCTTTTATTATGTTGGATCTCAAATTTGTTCGTAACAATCCTGAAGTGGTAAAGGAAGCATTGCAAAAGCGTAGTATGTCAGTTAGTTTGGACCACTTTTTGGAACAAGAAGAAGAAAGACGCAGACTGCTTGTTGAGCTTGAGAACTTAAAAGCGCGTCGCAATTCGGTTTCTGAAGAAGTTGGACGCCTGAAGAAAAGTGGGCAAAATGCGGATAACCTCGTTTTAGAAATGCGTGAAGTCGGTCAAACAATTAAGAATTTAGAAGAAAAATCGACAGATATTGTACAAGCAATGGAAAAAGTACTCTATGAGATTCCTAACATTCCGCATGCCTCCGTACCGTTTGGAACGGATGAAAGTGACAACGAAGAAGTTCGTACGTGGGGAACCCCGCGTGTATTTGATTTTGAACCGCAGCCGCATTATGAGCTTGGTGAAAAGCTGGATATTTTAGATTTTGGCCGTGCGTCAAAGGTCACTGGTGCCCGTTTTACTTTTTACAAAGGGTTAGGAGCTAAACTGGAACGTTCTCTAATCTCTTTTATGCTTGATCGGCATACTGCCAAAAGTTACACAGAGATTCTTCCGCCCTATATGGTTAATCGTTCTGCTATGATTGGGACGGGTCAACTGCCTAAATTTGAGGAAGACGCCTTTAAAATTGTGGGAACGGATTATTTCTTAATTCCGACTGCGGAAGTGCCGGTAACCAACTACTATTACGATGAGATCTTAGATGGCAGTCAATTGCCCATTCATTTCTGTGCTTACAGTGCTTGTTTTCGTTCGGAAGCCGGTTCGGCAGGACGAGATACGCGGGGGCTGATTCGTCAACACCAATTTAATAAAGTCGAACTTGTCAAATTCACACTCCCGGAAAATTCTTATGAAGAACTTGAATTATTGACCAGGGATGCCGAGAGTATTTTGCAGGACCTGGAAGTTCCTTACCGGGTTGTAGTGCTGTCAACCGGCGATCTGGGATTCTCTTCGGCCAAAACTTATGATATAGAAGCATGGCTGCCAAGCTTTAACAGCTATAAAGAGATTTCATCTTGCAGCAATTATGAAGATTTTCAAGCTCGGCGGGCAAATATTCGGTTCCGGAGGGCTCCGAAGAAGAAACCGGAATATGTTCATACTCTAAACGGCAGCGGATTAGCGATTGGACGTACAGTAGCAGCGATCATGGAAAATTACCAGGAAAATGACGGAAGGATCCGAATTCCTAAAGCATTGCAGCCCTATATGGGAGTTGAATATATCGGTTAACTTAGGTTAACTTATGTAAGAAGGTAGATATTTAAGTTTTTTTCTTGGAATAAAAAACTAGTTGTTATTCGTTAATCAATATGATAAACTACTTTTTGGCTGTCATCTGGAGAGATGTCCGAGCGGTTTAAGGAGCCGGTCTTGAAAACCGGTGACTTCGTAAGGGGTCCGTGGGTTCGAATCCCACCCCCTCCGCCAAAAAATAATAAATAATAGGGTGGGATTCGAACGG
>CAYWSF010000171.1:0-4457 GCA_964460725.1 uncultured Desulfosporosinus sp. | reverse complement strand
TTATTCAGACAATGCCACAAAAGTATGATACCTTTGTCGAGCGTGGAGGTACAAATGTATCAGGCGGTCAAAAGCAAAGACTGTGTATTGCCAGAGCATTGCTTAAAAAGCCAAAAATACTTATACTTGATGACTCAACCAGTGCGGTTGACACAAAAACCGACCAGCTAATCAGTCAGGCATTTCAAAAAGAGATTCCGGACACAACGAAAATAATCATTGCCCAGCGTATTTCGTCTGTTCAGGATGCTGATAAGATTATTGTGCTTGACGATGGCAAAATCAGCGCGATCGGGACACACTCAGAACTGCTCATCACCTCTGCTATTTACAGGGAAGTATATGATTCTCAAAATCAAGGAGGTGTTCTCCATGAGTAAGACCTCGCCGAAGGTAACCCCGCAGAGGCAGGGTAAACCGCCGATACAGCGTTTCAAGCCTGGCACGATTAAAAGATTATTGTCCTATTTGGCTGAATATAAAATTTCCCTGCTTGTCGTTGCTGTCTGCATCCTGTTAAGCGCAGCCGCAGGTGCTGCATCCTCTTTGTTCCTTAAAATCCTGATCGACGATTACATTGTCCCATTGCTGGGACAGGCGCACCCCGTATTCACAGAACTATTAATCGCACTCCTTTTTATGGGCTTGATTTATCTCATCGGCGTACTTTCGACATTGTTCTTTAACAGAAGAATGGTCGTTATCGGACAAGGTGTGCTCAAGAAGATTCGCGACACCATGTTTTCACATATGCAAACTCTGCCAATCCGCTACTTCGATACGCATGCCTATGGTGACATAATGAGCCGTTATACCAATGATACCGACACGCTGCGTCAAGCAATTACTCAGGGTTTACCGCAGATGTTATCCGCACTCGTCTCCATGACGGCGGTATTCTTTGCTATGCTTTATCTCAGCATTGGCCTTACTATATTTGTTGCTGTATTTGCTTTTATTTTATTAAAGGTAATCAGGAATCTGGTAGGAAAAAGCGGCACTTTTTTCATGAAGCAGCAGCAAGCGCTCGGTGCTGTCAACGGCTATGTTGAAGAGATCATCAACGGACAGAAAGTCGTAAAAGTCTTTAGCCATGAGAAAAAAGCCGGAGAAGAGTTTGCTAAAAAGAATGATGAGTTATGCTACTCAGCTACTGAGGCGAACACATACGGCAACATTACCATGCCGGTGGTCGGAAATATGGGTTATCTGCTTTATGTACTTCTGGCCATTATCGGAGGAGCAGCCGGCATCGCAGGGCTTCCCAATCCGAATCTCACGGGCGTGCATGCTATGACCATTGGTACAATCATATCTTTCCTTACCTTGTCCCGTAGTTTTATAAACCCCATCGGTCAGGTTTCCATGCAGTTTAATATGGTGGTCATGGCACTGGCCGGGGCATCCAGAATTTTTGAACTACTGGATGAGGAAAGTGAACAGGATAGCGGATATGTTACCCTCGTCAACACCACAACAGAAAATGGTGAAATTCAAGAAAGCAAAGAAAGAACAGAAACATGGGCTTGGAAGCAACCACACAGCGACGGGACAGTAACTTACACACAGCTGCAAGGGGACATCCGTTTCTTTGATGTGGACTTCAGCTACGAAGAAAATAAGCCGGTCCTGCATAACATTACGCTTTACGCAGAGCCCGGGCAAAAGGTTGCTTTTGTTGGGGCGACAGGTGCCGGAAAAACGACGATCACTAATCTGATCAACCGGTTTTATGACATTGCCGACGGGAAAATCCGCTATGACGGAATTAACATCAATAAAATAAAAAAGGCTGACCTTCGTCGGTCACTGGGTATTGTTTTGCAGGATGTAAACCTCTTTACTGGAACAGTCATGGATAATATTCGCTATGGCAAGCTGGATGCGAGCGATGAAGAATGCATTGCGGCCGCCAAGCTTGCCAACGCCGACGGCTTCATCCGGATGCTTCCTCAGGGGTATAACACCATGCTGGAAGGGGATGGCAGCGGCCTTTCCCAGGGACAGCGACAACTTATTTCCATTGCCCGGGCAGCCGTGGCCGATCCCCCCGTTATGATACTGGATGAAGCTACTTCTTCGATTGATACCAGAACGGAAGCGATCGTTCAGAAGGGCATGGATGCATTGATGCATGGCCGGACGGTCTTTGTGATTGCGCATCGTCTGTCAACAGTTCAGAATTCCGATGTCATTATGGTGCTGGAGGATGGCCGCATCATTGAACGGGGCAATCACGAACAGCTTATTAAGGAAAAAGGAAAATACTATCAATTGTATACCGGCGCGTTTGAACTAGAATAGTCTAAATCCTATCGCCATATAACAATGCCCCCAATCATATTTCTTATCGTATGATTGGGGGCATTTTACAATGTTCGTTATCGAAGTCCGTTATTGAAAAGCTGCTCACACTTTCCAGCGGAAACATTTATAGCTGGGATTGGCCGACCGCAATCTCTTTACCCTATCCAGACGATATTGGCCATTCGTAATAATTTCCTTTTTCCCAATATATTTCTCGCGCAGTTTTGGTTTATCAATTTTTCCGGTCGGGTTGCGCAGCACCCGGTCAAAGACTACTTTTTCCGGCCACTTGAACTTGGCCAGTCCGGCTTCCCTGCAGTAATCAATAACCTCCTGCTCAGTCATTGTCATCCCTTCTTTTAAGGTCACTATTGCCATTGCTATTTCCACCAGACGTTTGTGAGGGTAGCCAATAATAGCTACATCCAGTATTTTAGGATGGCTAAACAACACTGTTTCGATTTCAACCGGGAAGATGTTTTCACCGCCCCTGATAATCAGGTCTTTCTTGCGGTCAACGATATAAAAATAGCCGTCTTCATCTTTTCGCACCAGGTCCCCGGTACACAACCAGCCGTCCTTAACGGTGTCTGATGTCATTTCCGGGTTTGAATAATACCCCGTCATAATTCTCGGTCCTTTTAAGACCAATTCGCCGACCTGCCCGCAAGGGAGATCATGTCCGTTTTCATCAACTATGCGGGCTTCCATATTGTAGGTTGGCTTGCCGATCGAGCCGTACTTGAGCAATACATCCTCATCGAAGAGATTGATACTGCCACCGCCGCCACCTTCGGTAATGCCATAGATATTACCTGTCTTAAATGGAAAGATCTGCTTCATATCCTGCAGCAGGGAGGGCGGCACAGGCTGTGCACCAATAACAATGGAGCCGGTAACGTGTGAAAAGTCGTATTGCTTGATGTCGATATCACCGCTTTTAATTGCCTCAATTGTATCCGACATGGTCGGTACTGTGATCCAGCCATTATTTACCTTTTCCTCCACAATACAATCCAGGAGCCATTTTGGTTTCAGGCCATTCAAAATTACGATTTGACCACCTGCCAGATAGCTGGGGAAGGAGAGGAAGAAACTGCCGCTGTGATAAAAGGGCTGCGGTGCAATATATACTGTTTCTTTGCCTTCTTCATAGGTCAGGGCATTGCAAATGCCGATTTCATAAAGAGTCTTATGAGAGTGACATACCGGTTTGGGCGCTCCGGTTGTTCCTGAAGTAAACATCAGCTCAGCCGGATCATCGTCGTCGGTGTCCACCAGAACATCTGCAGCGCTGGAAGTATTAATAATATCCTCATAGGACAGCATATCCTTGGGAACGTTGCTGCCAATACAAATATAATTCTTTATTGTCGGCATGTCATTTTGAATAGGTTGAATTTTGCTCAAAAAGCTTTCATCAAAAATAAATGCCACCGGCTTGCAGGCAAGAGCCGTATGCAGAATATCCTGGCCGGCAAAACGGAAGTTAAGGGGAACGGCGGTTGCGCCTACCCGCAGGATAGCATGAAAGGTTATATACCATTCCAAACTGTTCATCTGCAGGTGCAGGATAAAGTCTCCTTTTTTAACTTCCAGATCATCTTTCAAGTAGTTGGCTACCCTATTAACTTCCAGATTAAATTCCTTCCATGTCAGTGAGCGTCTGTTTCCCTGCTCCGGGTTGCGCTCAATTAAAAAATCCTGATTGGGATATTTTTTGGCATTGGTTAAACCGTAATATGAAAAATTAATGATAATCACACCCCAAATACAATATTTGCTATCTATACTGCCTGCCGTACTGCTTTTTAACCTGGACACTGCACGGCAGCTTGGATATTTACAAAAAAATAAAACTCCTCGCCCTATAGGGACGAGAAGCTTAAAGCTATCCGTTAACCACCCTGGTTGGCCATAATTATAACCAGTACCATTCTTAAAAAGTACAGGAATAAATCCGATACCCTTCCCTTGTAACGTAGGGCCTACGTCCAAACCTACTTACCGTACAGACGGTTTCAGCCGGCACCTCCGGAGTGAACTTCAACTCATCTTATCCTAAGAGTGCTTTCAGTCGGTGACACTCTCTCCCTGATGGATTACAATCAGCTTACTTTTCTCCTTCATTGGATTTTTCATTTGAACTT
>CAYWSF010000170.1:0-4459 GCA_964460725.1 uncultured Desulfosporosinus sp. | reverse complement strand
GAAAATAATTATTTAAGCTCATTTTAGAGCCGAATTGCGGGAAGTTGGGCTAAGGCTTATTCAAAACTTTATTCAAAACTTATTCAAACTGAAATAAGCTAAATATTCCATTTGGGGTTCAATAGTGCGCCATAGGTACTCACCTTGGCACTCAAATTTTGAACATCGAACATCGAACAATCGAACAAAGAACCGCACTTAAGGTGTTTCATACAGAATGTGTTTTCCTTCCCAAGTACGCAAAACCGCTTTGTTTTCATTTAGGTGTACCAGGTATTGAGGCGCAATCGGTGTTTTGCCTCCACCTTTAGGGGCATTAATAATATAAGTTGGCACAGCCAGTCCTGACGTATGACCCCGTAACTGTTCCATAATGTCAATCCCGTCTTGAATCCTGGTAACGAAATGACGAGTACCTTTGACATTTTTCGCATGGAAGATATAGTACGGGCGAACTCTGATTTTTAGTAATTCCTGGTTAAGTTTCTTCATCACTGCAGGCTGATTATTGATGCCTTTCAACAAAACTGCCTGATTACCTAAGACCACACCGGCTGCAACCAGTTTGTCAGCCGCATTTTTTGCTTCTTCTGTGACTTCTTTGGGGTGATTGAACTGTGTATTGATATAAATAGGCGGATATTTTGAGAGTATTGTGCATAATTCATCGGTAATACGCATTGGCAGGGTAACCGGAGTCCGTGTTCCAAGACGTTTAATTTCCACATGCGGAATGGCATGAAGCTCTGCAAGAAGCCAATCTAAAGTGTGATCACTAAGCAGTAAGGCATCTCCGCCGGTTATCAGAACATCCCGGATTTCCGGGTTGGCCCGAATATAGTCCAAGGCAGCGACAAGCTGCGCTTTGGGGGTATGCGTATCTGTTTCCCCAATATTACGTCTGCGCTGACAATGTCGGCAGTACATAGCACACATGTTGGTGACATTGATGATTAGGCGGTCAGGGTATCGTCTGGTTATGCCGGGTGCAGGAGATGTACTCTTCTCTCCCATGGGGTCCTCCTCGCCAATCTCATCGAATAGTTCAGCTTTAGTGGGTAATCCCTGGAGACGTATAGGATCTAAAGGATCAGTATCATCTATTAAACTTAAGTAATAAGGAGATACTGCCCAGCGATAAGTTTTGCCCGCGTTTTCAATTTCTTGTATTTCGCCGGCTGATAATGCCAGTAAATTGGCCAGTTCACGAGAATCCAATATTCTGTGTGTCGTTTGCCAATGCCAATTCTCCCAGTCATCAAGCGTTGCCTTAAAATATTTTAAAATCTTTGCACGACGGTATTCGTACATTTCCGAACAAGATCGTCCTGTCGGAATTGTATCGGCTTGCTTTAGATACGGAGTAATCATTTGTTTTAGTTCTGCGGCACGCTCAAGTGCGTGCAGACGAAAGACTTCCGGACGTTTTTCAAGTTGAACAGCCATAACATACCTCCCTAGGTTTTTTCCAAATCTAAAATCTTATCTTAATCATTGAATAACATGTAAAAAGAAGCTAAGCATTTTACCAACAACCTAAGGATAACACACGAGTTGCCTCTAGTCAAGAGCAGGATGTTAACTGAAGTAAGCTGTGTTATATGTAATTATCCCAAAAACAGTAAAGAAAAAACAAGCTTTTGAGGGATGTGAGGTCACTGAAAAAGTGTCCTGTCATTCTATAAGTATCCTGTCATTCTGAGGCATGGCCGAAGAATCTTGTAATGTTAGTAGCTATTTAGTACTTTTTAAGATCCTTCACTACGTTCAGGATGACAAAAACGTTTAGGATGACAAAATAGGACTTTTTCAGTAGCCTCGCGGAATGGTGGTGTAATTTTATTGTCTGCAGCTTTGCTGCGGTATGGTATAATGAAGAAAACTAAATTTTTTTATTTATTATAAGACTAAGGGGTTGAAGAGTTGGAACCACAAGCGCGCTATCAGGAAATTGCCAGTGATTTGGCTCATGCTATCTTGATGGGGGAATATCATGAAGGGACAAGGCTTCATGGCCGTTCTACTTTGGCGGGGCTTTATAATGTTTCGCCGGAAACTATTCGCCGGGCCATCGCCATATTACAAAATGTCGGAGTAGTTAAAGTTAATCAAGGGGTAGGAATAACCGTAACATCGAAAGCGATGGCGGAGAAGTTTGTTAAATCAATGGATCAAAAAGGCGAAATTCAAGTCTTACTGGGAGATTTGAAAAATCTTATGGAAATAAGACGCGAAAATGATCTGAAAATAGAAAATAAAATTAACCTACTTAAGGGCTATATTGATCGTGTAATGTCCCGTTGGATGGATATCATGGAAGTCGAAATTGGCAAGACATCACCGGCAATAGGCAAGACCGTGCGGGAATTAAGAATTCGGGAGCGAACGGGGACTACCATTATAGCAGTAGTGCGAGACGGTTTTGAACAGTTCTCTCCGGAAGCAAACTTTGCCCTTCGCGCCGAAGATGTTTTACTGGCGGCGGGATCCCCTGAAGGACAAGAAAAACTACAACAACTGGTTCGGTAACTGGTTCGGTGATTAGGAGATATGCAATATGTATCCTGGGATTGATATTATTGAAATAGAACGTGTCGGCAGTGCTTTTCAACGGCAGCCCAAGTTATCTGAGCGTCTTTTTACGTCAAGGGAAAGGGAATACCTGATAAATAAAGGCATCCAAAGTTATGCAGCTCATTTTGCCGCTAAAGAAGCTATTCTCAAAACTTTAGGGAGGGGCCTAAGCGGTTTATCCTGGCATGATATCGAAATTATCAATGATTCAAGTGGAGAACCGCTGGTCAATCTAAGTGCCCGCGCCATGGATCTGGTTTTTGCCCGCGGTGGGTCTCAGGTGCGGGTAAGTATCTCCCATAATCGGACTCAGGCGATAGCTTTTGCGATTTTAAGCTGAATGGATGCAGAAAATAACTTATTTGTTCACCAAGGCACAGGGGAAGGAACAGGAACTTTCCTTTATCAGAATACTAAATTAAGATTAGGGTCAAATTCAGATAATAAACGGAGGTGGGAACAGTGCGAGTGGTTAATGCGGAACAAATGCGGCAAATCGAGGAAAATGCGATTAACCATTATGGCATACCGAGTTTACTCCTGATGGAAAATGCGGCCTTGGCAGTAGTTGAAGAAATACGACGTTATCTCTCTAGAGAAAAAGCAGGCATTACGGGCCGTAAAGCAGTGGTTTTAGTTGGGAAGGGCAACAATGGTGGGGATGGCTTAGCTGTTGCCCGACATTTGCTTTTTCATGGTATGGATGTCACGGTTTTTTTGTTTGCCGAACCGAAGGAGTTCAAAGGAGATGCAGCCACAAATTTACGTCTTTTTCAAGGAACGACGGGGAAATATTTTATCGTTGCGGACGAGAAACAACGACGCGTGATCCGTTTAGCTCTGGCGCAAGCGGATGTTATTGTGGATGCGCTGTATGGGACCGGAATGCGTGGTGCGCTGCCTGGGTTAATAGAAGAATATGTGAATGATGTGAACGATGCTCCGGGGTGGGTGATTTCGATTGACATTCCCAGTGGCGTCGAGGCGAACACCGGTAATGTTTACCGTTCAGCCATTCACGCTCAAACTACGGTCACCTTTGGGCTTCCCAAATGGGGTCTTTTTCTTGATAAGGGCCCCGAATATAGCGGAAGAGTGGTTGTGGATCCAATTTCTATTCCAGCAGCCTACCTAGAGGATGAAGGAATTTCCACCTTTGTCTTAACTGATGATGATATTCGCGGCTTACTTCCTGTCCGCCGGCTCAAAGGACACAAAGGAACACATGGCAAGGGAATATTGGTTGCCGGTTCTCAAGGAATGAGCGGGGCAGCGGTTTTAGCCGGTCGGGGGGCTTTACGTAGTGGGATTGGTTTATTGCAATTAGTTGTTCCCGAGGGGATCGCTAAAGAAGTAGATCTGGCAATTACGGAAGCAACTATTTGGCCGGCGTCGGGGGAAGAGCGTTTGAATAAAGAAGCCGGGTCTGTAATCTTAAGACAAGCAGAGGGCGCCAAAGCGCTTGCAGTAGGCCCGGGCTTAACCCAAAATTCGGATTTTATTCCGGTATTAGAAGAAATCTTAGGCAACTTAAGTTGTCCCATCGTCCTGGACGCAGATGCCCTTAATCTGGTTGCCCGCAAACCGGGTTTACTGGGTACAAGAAATGGGCGCGGCCGATTGATCCTGACGCCACACCCGGGCGAAATGGCTCGCCTTTGTGCGTGTAGTATCGAAGACGTGGAGAGGAATCGACTGGATTTGGCAGTAGCTAAAGCGGTTGAATGGGAAGCGGTAGTTGTTTTAAAAGGGGCGGTAACTATTATTGCATCGCCGGACGGCCGTGCCTTTTTCAACCCAACCGGTAATCCAGGATTGGGAACAGGAGGTACGGGAGATGTGCTTACAGGCAGTATTCTGGCTTGGTTGGCACAAGGAGTGGCAC
>CAYWSF010000169.1:0-4470 GCA_964460725.1 uncultured Desulfosporosinus sp. | reverse complement strand
TGGTGCATTAAGAAAATTGGGAACCAGACAGTTATCCAAGTGGTTTTCAATGATATGGAATTAAATTGAAGAACCAAAATTCTCAATGGGACATACACTATAGCATTAGGGGGAAAAGATAATGTTTAAGTAAATATCGTCCCATCCAGGGCTTAGTAAAACAACTAAAGCCAGCGCAGGACCTAGTAAAGGAGAATTATGGAAGACCATATTATTTGCCAAACAAAATTTGATATTATAAAACATTTTGCGAATGATGCTGGTCGGGAACGAGTGCTTATATTTAACCAAGCCAGTGCTGTTTGGTTTGCTGCTTTTATCACAGGACAGTCAAAAATGATCCCGATCGGCTGTGCATGCTGTGTTATTAAGGGTCAAGAAGCTTTATTCAGAGGAAGCTTTGTGCTAAAGCCCTATCGGCGTAAGGGCGTATTCAGAGCCTTATTCAAAGAGCAGCTCAGATATTGTGAGTCTCTTGGTCTAAAGGAACTCACGGCACATTGTACCCCGCTATCCCTGCCGGAGTTTTTAGCAAATGGATTCGGCAAAGTTGGTAACTATAAAAATAGCAAAACTATTACTACCGTAAGACGTGTTATCTAGCTTAATATCCTTGCAAAAGACCGCGGCTCAATGGTACTGAGGTGGTTGATATCGCATGCGACCTTAAATGCCGCAAAATAATTTCTCAAGCGTATCCTTGTGGATAACCCCAGGAATTTAATTTGAAATGTACTAAAGTTCAAGTTCGAAAATACGTATATTTCATAAGGAAGTGAAGAAAATGAAATCACTTTTAGTATCGGAGATAAGGAAAGTAGTGAACGGAGAGTTGATTCAGGGAGATGATTATCTACCGATAAATTATGTAGCTTACTACATGCAACAGGTGAAATACCCCAAAACATTACTTTTTTTAAGATCCAGCTTGAAAATAGATTGGGATACCATCCAGAGTTGCCTGCCTTGTGCGGTTATCACCGATAAGGATTTCACAGAATTACACGGTCTGGACGGGTGTACGATTATTCAAGTTAAAAAACTGCAAAACGCTTATTGGGAATTTATTGCATATTATCGCAGTCTGTTTCGGATCCCTGTAGTTGCCGTGACCGGAACATGTGGAAAGACAACGACAAAGGATATAATTGAGCATATCCTTAATAATAAATTTAAAGTTCATGTCACGAACGCCTCAGCAAATGGCCGCCCCGGCCATTTAAACAATCTGACCAGGATAGACGAGAGCACTGACGCAGCAGTTTTTGAAACGGCAGTAGGTAAACCAGGGGATATTATCTATTGCGGCAAGTATTTTAAACCAACGATTGGGGTCATTACGAATATTGGACTGGATCATCTGGATGGCTGTAAAACAATTGACGGCTATATCCAAGCCAAGGGAGAAATGTTGAGTATACTGGGAAAAGGAACTCTGATTATTAATGCCGATGACAAAAAGACCCGTTCAATTGCGCTTAATAACTTTGAAGGGCGCATTATAACTATTGGTATTTATCATCCTGCGGATTTTCAAGCATCGAATATTCATTATGGAAATAATGGCATGGACTTTAATTTATGTTTTGAAAACACGGAATATCCTATTTTCATACCGGGTTATGGCGAACATCAAGTTTACAATGCCCTGGCAGCAATAGCTGCTGTTCATGAAATGAGGATGAATATCGGTATACGTGAAGCCGGTAAACGTTTGACAACATTTAATAATATGCCCCGGCATTTGGAAATGCTGCCAGGTCCCAGGGGTTCCATAATTCTTGATGATACCTGGAAGATAAGTCTTAATTCCTTGGATTCCGCTCTCAAGGTATTGCATGAAATAGGAAATAATAGAATTAAAATCGCCTTGTTGGGAAGCCTATACAGCTTAGGGAATTTGCATAAGGAAGTCTATCAAAAAGCCGGAGAAATGATCGCCCGGACGGAGGTGGATGTTTTGCTGGCAATTGGGAAGATGGCGGGAAAAATGGCAAAGAAAATAGCTAGGAATGCCAAGGAAATGGGATGGAAAGGGAAAGTGATTAAGTTAAAAAGATATAATGATGCTTACCGTTTGCTTAATAAAAACCTGGATGAACATTGTATTATCCTAATCAAGGGAGATATGTATGATAGATCAATGGTCCATCTTGTAAATAGATTTAGAAATTAAGAATAAGCCTGCCTAAAAATCAGGGAGGCTTTTTTAATGTCTGTAAATGTCTGTATTTTCAAATATTCAGAGGTCCTGTTATTCTTACTCAGGACCTCTTGAACGATATAAACTCATTTTATTGAAGCACTGAGGTTACCGGAGTTTCAGCATCCTGCGCTGTCTTGTCATCTACCGAATTCTCCGGCGGGGGTGTCAGCCAAAATTTTATTTGCGAAGCTGCAAATTTGGCATTATCAATCGCTGCTTTTTCACTGTTACCTGTAGCGATAACATAAGCATACCGATGACCCATGGAAAGGGGAGGGATGAGTAGAGTGCCTTTGCGCGGTTTTAAAAACACCTCTCGGACCCCTGGACATGCGTAGGCTTTTTTTCTGCCTGTGATTTTTTCTAAAATTCCCGCTTCGGAGAGGATAACATACTGCGCGAAGACATTCTGCTTGTGCCTTGGTGAGAGATTCGGCTCTTGACCAAGTGCCAGTTTTAAGGTTTCTTCAACTAAATTAAATCCTAAGCCTATTTCGATCAAGCGATTCATACCACCCCCAGAAATCCGCGGGTTTACTTCAACGACTTTCCATTCCTTATTTTGAATATTTCCCCAATCATCATCTTCCTTAGCAATAAGAAGCGTTCTGTTCTTCCAAACGTGGCGCATTTCCAAATGACAAGCCCCGGATTCCATGCCATGAGTAAAGATAATGGCCTCTACTGCTTTTTTTAAGTCATCGTAAAAGTCTGCAGGGGGGTCAATGAGGAGATTATAACCGGTCACAATAAACCGCATATCATGGGTGATTTCTTGTTGAATAATGGCAGCAATGTGAACTTTCTTTTGATGCACTAAAACCTCGACTAAATATTGAGGGCCGTCCAGAAATTCTTCCGCTAAGAGTGGTTCACTCGAGTTCTGCAAGACTTTTTTCAGATAGCGTTTAAACTGTTTGCTGTTATTAATCTTATAAACATCTTTCGAACTTGTCGAATGGGGTAATTTTAGGATAAACGGAAAACTCTCATTAAGTTTCCAACCTGAAGGTGAATACAAGGCCTGCTCATTCTCTAAGATCGTAAACCTAGGGTTATACGGAGACGCGGCAAGAACTTGGCGCGAAAGAATTTTATCTTGCATCTTGTTAATTGCCGGTGTGGAAAATTGGTTCACACCGAATTCCTCAGCCAGCAAGCAGGCTGTATAACAGTAAGGGTCAATAAAACTTACAATCGCACAGATCTTGATGCATTTTAAGATGAGGGGACGAATATTTTGTTTTATTTCTTCCAGGTTGTTTAAATCACATAATTTCATCAAGTGAACCTCAGGAAATGAGGAGCGATTTTTTATAAAATTAATCCGTTCTGTAAACAGCACGGTATAATAACCAAGCTTTTCAGCAGCTTTTAAGGCCTCTCTGCTTGAACCGGACTTATAAGTGCCGATAAATATTATTGCTTTCATAAAATTAACCTCTTTTTAAAAAAATTTAGTTAATCAATTTTATAATGATCACATAAAAACATTACCGTTTCAAACATATTCAACCGACTGGCGCCTTTAACCAGAATTGTCCAGCCCGGTTCAATTAATTGAACCAATTCTCGATGCATTACTCTTAAATAAGCTTGTTTGTAATGCTTTACCCGATCGGCAGGATATCCGGCTTTGATGGCGTCCTCGCCAATATGCACAGAACTCTTGCCATACGTATAAAGAAAGTCTATTTTTTTACCTGCAATATGCTTTCCCATATCCTCATATTCCTGGTAAGTTCGCTCACCAAGTTCCGGCATGCTGCCAAGAATGACCATTTTCTTTTGTTTGGCAAGATGCATGAGTACTTCAATAGCAGCCTTTACAGCCGGTGGATGGGAATGAACGGTATCATCGATCACTGTGATTCCATCTTTCAAGTGATGAACGGCTAAGCGATGATTTGGTTTTTTCATTGTTTGCAGTCCCGTTTGCATGTCGGTTGGCAGAAATCCCAATTGATCGGCAACACCAATCGCACACAAAGCATTATAAATGTTATGCTCACCAAAAACAGGAATTAAAAAGGAATACTGATTTCCTTGAAGTTTTATGGTGAACGTCATTCCGTTATTCGAATAGTTTATATTCTCTGCTGTATAATCTGCTTTTGATTTTATTCCTACTGTAAGAATCTTTCCTGTAAAGTTTTTCGTATCGAGCAATTTTGAATTCGCATCATCCCCATTGAGCAAGAGAATGCCCGTGGGATGCATACCTTTGATCAATTCTGATTTAGCAGCTGCCAGCAGCTCTACTT
>CAYWSF010000168.1:0-4519 GCA_964460725.1 uncultured Desulfosporosinus sp. | reverse complement strand
AAAACTGCCTGAACTGAGAATAAGTTTCAGGTTCAGTTTCTTAAATAATACTACATTTACTATCAATTTAATAATTTGGGCTGTAAACCAGGCTGCCACAGCCGAAATTAAAATGGCATTATTAAACAGCTCAGAAATAATCGACATCCTGACAACCTCTTTCAATACCGGCGTTGTTCCATATAATATGCAAGATTGCTTAGTAAGGCAGCTCGTTCCCCTAATGGCTCCAGAGCTGATTGGGCTTTTTGAATCTGGGCATGCAAATGACGCTCGGCACCTTCGAGACCAAGCAAAGAAACATAGGTCGCCTTACCCTTACGATGATCACTGCCAACAGGCTTACCGAGCAACTCTCTGTTCCCTGTCACATCCAAAATATCGTCTTTTATTTGAAATGCTAAGCCCAACGCTTGGGCATAATCAGTCAGCGCCTGAACCTGTTGCTCCGTTCCTCCCGCTAAAATTCCTCCTAATCGGGCCGATACTGTCAACAAGGCACCGGTTTTCCCTTGATGAATCTTTTCGATATCTTTCAAATTAAGCGTTTTACCCTCGCTATTTATATCTACAGCCTGCCCGCCAACCATACCATCTTTCCCAACAGCAGCAGCAACTTCACGAATAACCCGCAGCTGTCTCTCCGGTTGGGCTATTCCCGGTTCGGCAAGCAGTTCGAAAGCATATGTTAATAACGCATCCCCGGCTAAAATAGCATTGGCCTCCCCATACACCCTATGATTGGACAATCTTCCCCTGCGATAATCGTCATTATCCATAGCCGGTAAATCATCATGAATCAAGGAATAGGTATGAATAAGTTCTAAAGCAACCGCCGCCGGCAGGATCCGGTCTGCGTTTCCTCCCACAGCTTCTGCTGAAGCAAGGGCCAAAACCGAGCGCAGATGCTTTCCGCCCGCGTTGAGAGAATAAGACATACTCTGAGATAAAATATCTTTGTTCCATGGTAATTCTGCAATGAAATGTTCTATTCCGGTAAGATATCGTTGAAAGTCCGCCTTAAACACGTTTCCTGTTCATCCTTCCATTTCAAAACTTGCCGGCTTTACCTTCAACTTTCCATCAGAACCAACAAGCAGTATTTCCATTTGCTTTTCCGCTTGATTCAGCACGTCGGAACAATACTGAACAAGACCTACCCCTTCCTTGAATAAACTCAAGGCCTTTTCCAAGGGAAGATCTTTTTGCTCCAAGGTGTTAACAATCTTTTCTAAATGCTGAAGACCTGCTTCCAGTGACAGTGTCTTTTCTGCCGGCTCATCCATCATCATGTCCGGCGATTCCTCAAATGATTCCTCAAACACTTCTTCAGGCGATTCCCCAAATTCTGCGGGTGATTCCTGGAGTGATTCACCTGGCGATGAAGCCTCCGCAAAGAGGTCGTCAGCCCACTTTTCTTTGCTCATGGATTATTCTCCTTCTCTAACACTTGACAACGTAAAGCCCCTTCTCCCAAACGAATCCGAACCTGTTCCTGCAACTCTACCTGGCTTGCGGAGCGCAGAAGCTTTCCTCGTTCATCGTAAGTCAAAGAATATCCCCGGCCCAAAACAGCCAAAGGACTCAGCAAGTCCAGTTTAGCCGCTAATAAATTTAGTATACCATTTTTATTTGCCAGAAATCCAGTCATGTTCTCCTGAAGGCGCATTTGTAAGGTATCAATAGCTTGACGATTCTGATCGATACGCCAGAAAGGATCCTGGAGAGGCCCCTTAGCAGCTATCTTTTCCAGGAGCTGACGTTTCCGCTCGATAATCATCCCCATACTGCTTTGCAGCCGCACACTCAGTTGAGCCACATATAACTGCCAATCCTGTAATATCGGTACGGCCAGTTCAGCCGCAGCGGAAGGGGTTGGCGCTCGCAAATCGGCAGCATAGTCCGCGATAGTCACATCTGTTTCATGCCCCACAGCTGAGATGATCGGTATCTCAGATGCTGCTATTGCCCGGGCAACTATTTCGGTATTAAAAGCCCATAGTTCTTCTAAAGAACCCCCACCGCGGCCGACGATAATAACATCTACCGCTCCATAGTGGTTAAGCCGGGCGATTGCCTGGGCCAATTCCTGTGGTGCAGTTTCCCCTTGGACTGCAGAGGGTGCTAAGATCCATGACATGCCCGGATGTCGACGGCCCATAATATTAATAATATCACGAATAGCTGCTCCGGTCGGACTGGTTACAATCCCGATCCGTCTGGGAAAACGCGGGATCTCTTTTTTCGCAGCGGGATCAAATAATCCTTCCGCAACTAATTTTTTCTTCAGTTGCTCAAAGGCTAAATAGAGCTGACCCAGTCCGCTTGGTTCCATCTCTTCTGCGTAGAATTGAATACTCCCCTCCCGCTCGTACATACGAACATTCCCGCGCACCAAGACCTTTAAGCCGTCCGTCGGGACAAATCGCACGCGTACGGACCGGCTCTTAAACATTACCCCTTTTAGACTGGACGACTGATCTTTCAGAGTAAAATACCAGTGTCCGGAAGCACGGTGGTTTTTAAAATTGGAAAGTTCACCGCTTATCCAGCAATTATGCAAATCCACTCTATCCCGCAGAACATGGCCGATCTGATTCACAAGCTCGGATACTGTCCATATTTTGGGCACAACCTTCACCTCACTCGCCTCACTTCACTCGCCTTGCTCATAACGAAGAAACAACAAAAATTCCTGTCCGGCCATCAGGCCAAAACCACACTGAGAACAAGAGGTAAAGAAATTAATCCTTACCTCTTGTACAATATTCATGTTCAAAATCCAAAGCCCAAAGCGAAGCCTTAAACTATACGTATTACATTCTGCTGTACACAATCGCCAGGGTATCCGCACAAAGGACAGCAGCCTGTTCAAAAAGTCTGGTCCGTTCCGTCTTTACCCGCACCCTATATTCCGCATCCTTAATCTGCGTAAGGTTAATATCTGCACTGAGCCAGGCTGATTTCAGCGCACTTTCCGCTAAATAGGCCGCGACACCGACATCACTAATCGCCCCGATGTTCCCGATGGGAGCAAGTTCCCGGGCTAATTGCAGGATTTGCAAACAATTCCGGGAAACTCCCAAAGGAATATCTGTTGCCCCAATTAAAGCCGCTTGCATTTTTTCCGCACGCACGGATTTTTCCGTTTCGTTGCTTTTCGGTAATTTTAATACGGCCATGAAATTGGAGAATACGGCGATATCCTGACTTAAACCGGTTTTTAATAAAGAAAGTACGCTTTCGGCCTGGGATAAAATCTCTTTCACTTGCGGTTCTGCCTCTTGATACTTTTCCTTGCCGATGGTGAGCTTCGCTACCATACAAACCATCGACGCAGCCAGTGTTCCAACATAAGTGGACACACTGCCCCCGCCCGGTACCGGCGCAGAACTTGCAGACTCAGTTAAAAATTGATCTATTGTCCATTCCCAAACTTTACTTGTATCCATTAATGGTTCTCCCTTTGCAAAACTATGCCTTTCAGGACATTACGCATAACCAAAACAGTGGTCAAAGAGCCAACCCCGCCCGGCACCGGCGAAATCATGGCCGCGACTTCCTGAACATTATCAAAATCCACATCGCCGCAGATTCCGCCCGGGATTTGATTAATCCCCACATCAACGACTATCGCGCCTGGTTTAACCATATTTATTTTGATTAATTTAGCCCGTCCCACAGCGACAATCAAAATATCGGCCAGACGGGTGAAAGCCCCCAAGTCCGGTGTTTGAGAATGACAAATGGTTACAGTAGCATTATATTTCAAAATCATAAACACAAGGGGTTTACCCAAAGTTTCTCCTCGTCCCACTATGACGACATGTTTTCCGGCGATACCCACCCCAGAACGCAGCAGTAATTCAATACAGCTTTGCGGAGTCGCTGGGAAAAGCCCTTCCTCGCCGCTCAAAATGCGGCCGCGATTAATCGGATGAACCCCATCAACATCCTTGTCCGGAGACACCGCGGCAAGGATCTTTTCCTTACGCATTCCCTCAGGGAGAGGAAGTTCAATCATAATGCCATGCACTTCCGTGTCCCGGTTTAGTTTTTCAATCCGCTCCAGAACTTCGGCTTCCGGCGAATCCCCTGACATTGCGAAGAGTTCAAAAGTCATGCCAATATCCGCGCAGATCTTCTGCTTTGACCGTGCATAAACGACTGAAGCGGGGTCATCTCCGACTAAAATTACCGCAAGTTTAGGCTGTACCCCTTTATCTTTCCACTGGGCAATTTCCTTGCGAATTTCTTCCTTAAGGACCTTTGCCACTGCTTTACCATCCAAAAGCTGAGCCAATTGACACAATCCTTTCAAAGCAACACTCAGCATGACCCTCATAATTATTATTGGTCCACCGACTCTATTTTAAACCATTTTCTTTTAAATATTGATTGAATTTCTTTTGAACAGTGTCATAAACTATTTTTTCCGTAAACATCTTATTCCCTTCCGGGATACTTAAAACGGCTTTCTTGTCCTCTTTATTATAGCCGTCAGTGTAAAGCACCTGAA
>CAYWSF010000167.1:0-4547 GCA_964460725.1 uncultured Desulfosporosinus sp. | reverse complement strand
AAAGCCCTGAAGATATCCTTGGCAACGCTTTACAATAAGCTTAGAACAATGTCTTGATATGATTTAAAGCAGAAATATTATTCAAAATTATATCCATTTCTAGCAATAAGAAATTTATATCTAATTTTTAAAAATTGTAATCATTTTCAATTTCTAAAATTCGAATAATGAGAAAGAATCCCCTTTGTGTGTGCATTCTTTCTTTATTATTAAAATGATGCTGACCTGACTATATAATTCAATTTTATCAAGGTTGCAAATATAATATTTAATTTAGAGGTTATCTAGTTTGTTTATTTCTTCTTAAAACGCAACCTCGGACAGGTCGCACCTTGTGTATTTTAACACTTATACCACGGGGAAAGGAGGAAGTATTTTATTGCCTATGCCTTGTTGTAAAATAACGCCACTTTTAAATAATCCTAAGAAATTGTTTATTAATTGTTATTTAATTTTGGTTGGCACAAGGCTTGCATATGAATAATTAGTTGAGCAGAAAAAGCAAGATTGGGAAGCTGAATGAAAGAAGATTAGGAGGCTGTAATGAAAGAAGACTAATTTGCTGCCCAAAAAAAGTTGAAAGGAGAGAAAGAAAAAAATTATGAGTACATCAAATCGTTATCATTTTTTAATTCGTAGAGTTCATTCTTTATTAGGACTTTTGCCCATCGGTATATTTTTTATGTTTCACATGGTAGCTAATTTAAACGCCCTTGGGGGAGAAGCGCAGTATACCCGATTCATTGATTTTATGCGGGGTATCCCGGGGGTGCTTATTGTTGAAATTGTTGTCATCTTTATTCCTTTAATAATCCACTCCATATACGGAGCATGGGTGGTTTATACCGGTCAAAGCAATATTTTAAGGTACAAGTATGCCCGGAATTGGTTCTATGTAATCCAACGGTTTTCAGGGTTGTATACATTTGTCTTTGTTGTTATTCACGTTTACCTTTTGCGTTTCGGCGATTTGAGTTTCGGAGCAATCGCACAGTTTGTAAGTGATCCGCTTGGAGCAATCTTCTATGCTCTGGGAGTGATTTGTGGAGCTTTTCATTTTGCTAATGGCTTGTGGGCGTTTGCCATTACTTGGGGTTTAACCATTGGACCGCGCTCGCAGAAAATATGGTCAAATGTCTTAGTGGTAGTTTTCTTACTCCTAGCTTCAATTGGCTTGGTGGATCTTGTGGCTTTCATGTAAGCAGAAATCATTAGCTAATGAATAGTAGTCAAACTTTAATTAAATTAAGGGCAAATAGTTTCAGAATAAGAACAAAGATTTAGGAGGTCAAGGGGATGAGTAAAGTCATCGTAGTGGGCGGCGGTCTTGCAGGCTTGATGGCAACAATCAAGTTAGCTGAAGCCGGAACGTTCGTCGACTTGTTTTCTTTAGTACCGGTGAAGCGTTCACACTCTTTATGTGCTCAGGGTGGGATTAATGGAGCAATCAATACCAAAGGTGAGGGTGACTCAACGGATCTTCACTTTGATGATACTGTTTATGGAGGAGATTTTCTAGCCAATCAGCCGCCGGTAAAGGCCATGTGCGAAGCAGCACCGGGGATTCTCAACATGTATGATAGAATGGGTGTCATGTTTAGTCGTACGCCGGAAGGGTTATTGGATTTCCGTCGTTTTGGAGGGACTAAAGTTCGAAGGACTGCTTTTGCAGGTGCTACTACCGGCCAGCAGCTTCTCTACGCGCTTGATGAACAAGTCCGGCGTTATGAAGTTGAAGGCAAGGTGCAAAAATATGAACAGTGGGAAATGCTCTCTGCCGTAATCGATGGAGGAACATGTAAAGGAATTGTTGCTCAAGACCTTTGGAGCATGAAGATTCAAGCGTTTCCTGCCGACGCCGTTGTTATTGCTACAGGCGGGTTAGGTTTAGTTTTTGGCAAAAGCACAAACTCGACGATTTGTACGGGAAGTGTTGCTTCATCCTTATACCAGCAAGGTGCAAAATTTGCCAATGGCGAGTTTATCCAGATTCATCCCACCGCTATTCCGGGTGATGACAAGAACAGATTGATGTCTGAAGCAGCCCGCGGCGAAGGAGGCCGGGTCTGGACCTATAGAGACGGTAAACCTTGGTACTTCCTTGAGGACATGTTCCCAGACTATGGAAACCTTGTGCCGCGCGATATTGCGACACGTACAATTTATCAAGTTGTTTTTGATATGGGACTGGGGATTAATGGGGAGAATATGGTTTACCTCGATCTGTCGCATATTGATGAAGAATACTTGCGGGTTAAGCTGGGCGGAATATTGGAAATCTATGAAAAGTTCGTTGGTGATGATGCTACAAAAGTCCCAATGCGCATTTTCCCTTCAGTTCACTTTTCCATGGGTGGCCTGTGGGTCGATTATGACCAGATGACAAGTATTCCAGGACTTTTTGCTGCTGGGGAATGTGAGTATCAATACCATGGGGCGAATCGTCTGGGAGCGAATTCATTGCTTTCGGCTACTTTCTCGGGAATGGTCGCCGGACCAAAAGCGATCGAGTACATCAATAAAAATAAGATTAAAACACCAAGCGGCAATGAGTCGGCCTTTGCGAAAGAGAAAAAACTTCAGGATGATAAATGGGCGAAGATTATGACTATGAAAGGAAAAGAAAACGCCTTCCTTCTCCATAAAGAACTAGGGGATCTTTTAACTAAGAATGTAACAGTTGTACGTTATAACAAAACGCTGGCTGAAACTGACGTAGCACTTCAGGGTTTTATGAAACGTTGGAATGATATTGGCTTAAACGATAACGTTGGAAATGCCAACCAGGAAGCGATGTTCGTTCGTCAGTTGTGGAACATGATGGAACTGGCAAGAGTGATAACTTTAGGAGCCTTAGCTCGCAACGAGAGCAGAGGGGCACATTATAAACCGGATTATCCGGAGCGTGATGATGAGAATTTCTTAAAAACAACTATTGCCAAATGGACTCCCAAAGGACCTGAGCTTAGTTATGATGAAGTTGATATATCCTTGATTCCGCCACGTAAACGTGTATATTAATAGAAAATCGGAGGTGAATAAAAGATGGCTGAAAGTGTAATTCAAATGAAAATTCGTCGCCAAGACGGCCCGGATCAACCAAAACGTTGGGAAGAATTTGCTATTCCTTATCGGGAAAAACTTAATGTTATTTCCTGTTTAATGGAGATACGAAAAAACCCGGTCACCGCTGACGGGCAGAAGACGACTCCCGTGGTTTGGGAATGCAACTGTGTAGAAGAAGTATGTGGGGCTTGTACTATGATAATAAATGGACAAGTAAGACAAGCTTGTTCTGCACTGATAGATAAAATTGAACAGCCGATCGTACTTGAACCAATGACAAAATTCCCAGTCGTACGGGATCTGATGGTTGATAGACAAGTTATGTTTGATTATTTGAAGAAAGTCCGTGCTTGGGTCCAAATTGATGGAACTTTTGATTTGGGAGCCGGGCCACGTATGCCGGAAGTCGATCGCCGGTGGGCCTATGAGCTGTCAAAGTGTATGACCTGCGGTTGCTGTATGGAGGCCTGTCCGCAAGTAAATAGACGTTCCAAATTTATGGGTCCGGCAGCTATTCAACAAGTGCGTCTCTTTAATGCTCATCCGACCGGTAGCATGAACAAACACGAGCGCTTAGCACCTTTACTTGAAGATGGCGGGATTGCAGATTGTGGCAATGCCCAAAACTGTGTTGAAGCCTGTCCGAAGAGCATTCCATTGACAACGAGTTTGGCTGACTTAAACCGTGAAGTTAACAAATTTGCTGTGGGCAGATGGTTCCGCACTTAGGCTTATTAGAATAGCAATGGAATAAAGACGTTTTATAAAGATAAGATATTTGAATAATTTGAGTAATTGTATATAAAAATGATAGGGATTAGCTTTAGTTAGCTATTTCCTGTCATTTTTTTATTATCGTTCAAATTGCTATGTAGATGGCCGCAACATTGGCGGTTTTTGCATATCTGCATTATAATATTTATAATAAATGTTTGATAGTATGCGATCCACTTGACCTTAATATTGAGCGATTCTAAGGGTGTTTAATTTCTCCAGTCTGCCGTACCCTCTAATGAGTTAAAAACCTTAATGCAACAAGAGAACGGTTTCCCTGTTACATAAGGAAAGGAGAAAGATCAATTGATTGAAATAGGTAAAATCCAAAATCTCAAAATTGCCAATTTAACGTCTTTTGGTGCTTATTTAAATGCAGGCACGGGTAATAGACATGATAATGTGCTATTGCCCATTAAACAATTGCCGGCGAAGTCTAAGGAGGGGGATGAGTTAGAAGTATTTATTTATCGGGATTCCGAGGAACGGCTCATTGCCACTCGGGAAAAACCCTTGGCTCAATTAGGAGAATTGGCCTATCTTAAGGTCTCGGCTAAGACTAAGATCGGAGCTTTTCTGGATATTGGGTTGGAGAGAGGCTTGTTCTTACCATTTAGCGAGCAGCAATTCACGCTCCAGGTAGGTAAAAGCTATCTGGTAAAGGTCTACTTAGATAAGAGCCAAAGGTTAAGTGCTACAACAAAAAT
>CAYWSF010000166.1:0-4635 GCA_964460725.1 uncultured Desulfosporosinus sp. | reverse complement strand
ACAAGAAAGGAGGGAAACAATAATGGCAGTCAATCCACAAACTAAGACAACCAGAAAGTTGCGTGGCGGAGATATGACTATGCGCTTTAGCGGGCAAGAACGCTTGGCACACTGGGTTCATGCCGTTGCTTTCTTTCTCCTGCTTTTTACAGGACTAAGTATACTGGGCACCTTTTTCGCACCGCTGGCGGGCTTTTTTGGCGGAGTTGCAGCTTGCCGGATCATTCATCGTGTTGCAGCGGTCATATTTCTTGTTGTTGTGATTTTGCTGTTCTTTATTGGAAATACAAAAGATCACTGGTTTTGGATAAAATCAGTCTTTACTTGGGGGAAATCAGATATAAAACACGTTATGACCTTTCCGCAGGAGTTTTTCGGGTTTAATACCGACGGGAAGTTTCCTCCTCAAGATAAGTTTAATGGGGGAGAAAAAATCAACTCCTTGTTCACCATTTTTGGTACGTTTTTCATTGCGACGAGCGGGCTCATAATGTGGTTCGCTCAGCATTTCCCGGCTGGTTTAGTCCGTTGGGCTTATCCGGTGCATGATCTGGCGGCATTTATGATGGCTACGGCTATCACTGGACATATGTATTTAGCGATTGTACACCCGAAGTCCAACCCGGCTCTAAGAGGCATAATCACAGGATATGTAAAAACAAGTTTTGCGAAACATCACTATGGAAAATGGTATGATAGGATAAAAAAAGAGCAAAACTTAAACTAAGCTCTAACTAAGTAAACAATTCTCCCTTATAAAGTAGAGGTAAGTCTCAGGGTAGGATAAATGTGACAAAATCATCCGGAAAAATCCAGCGCTAAAAAGTGCCGATGCTATTTCAGGCATGGGTATTTCTTAATGGATCAAATGCAGGGTTTTTGACTGGCTAACCCAACTTCCCGCTAAACAGGTCTCAAACCCTTGATACGTCTCACTTTGTCATTTTAATTATGTCACTACAAACGATCATTTTCAATTTAGCTGTACGGCTCCCCTTAATTGTTCTCTAACTAGAGGCTAGCAGGGAGTACACAAATTTGCAATGGGATAATTTACCTAATTACGGCACTACAATGACTCGAAAAATCAAATGAATTAGTAATTCGAAGCATTGAAGAGCTAATTAGAACAACTTTTTCGAAAATAATTATTTAAGCTCATTTTAGAGCCGAATTGCGGGAAGTTGGGCTAAGTATAGTTCAGTTAAAGCAAGACAAAGTTTTTTAAAGCGATCAGATGAATGTGTTTCTGATCGCTTTATAATAGGAATTGTTCTAAATATAGGCCGCTTATAGTAAGCTTATATGTTAGATTGAAAACAAATACACTCGCAAACACCCTATTTAAATCTTGAAAAAAATAATTAATCATTCTGTAACCGAAGATGTAGAGTAAATTCACCTTGACCTCTTATTGGAGATGGGATCCTCTTTTTAAGAGGAACAAGACACCTCGAGGAGGGCAATTATAAAGTCGTTGATTTATTATTGTCTTGTTACGTACGCTATGTGACGGAAGTCGAACTGCATAATTTTCATAATTTGAGTAAGGTTTTAAGTAATGCAAATACACTCGAAGAATGGAAAGCGATCCTTAAGGAGTAATCCGCTCCCTGCAGGTATAGATATTCAGGCGCTGTTCCCTGGCAAAACCGATTACGGTAATATTCAAATCTGCCGCCTGAGAGAGGGCCATACCGGTTGGGGCACCAAGGGCAATGAGAATAGGAACTTTCATTTTGGCTACTTTCAGCAGGATTTCTGAGGATACTCGGCCGCTGAAAAAGATTACATGGTCATCCAGCTTTAAGCCTGCACGCAGGGCACCTCCACAGAGTTTGTCAAAAACATTATGCCGGCCGATGTCATGGCTGGTCAGGATCACTTTCCCTTGATGGCCAACGCCGCCGCTATGAACGCCCCCGGTTTTATTAAAGAGGTGAGAGTTGGTTTTTAGGAACTTAACATAACCATAGGCTTCCTGAAGGGAAATGCGATGGTTTGAGGTGAGTGCTGTAACCATTAGAGCATCGTTGGCAAAACAAAATGAGGCTCTGCTTTTTCCGCAGCAGGCGGAAACAAATCGTTTGCTCATCAACTCTTTTTGCAGAACACATGGTTTTCCTTCGACCCAGATCAAGTGGTCGGCAGGATCATAACGCATGTTGTATACGTCTTCCGGGACACGGATAAAACCTTCATTGAATAGAAAGCCATAAACAAGCTCTTCAGTTTGGAATGGGGAGCACAAAAGGGTAGCAATTTCTTCATTATTGTAGTAAACGGTTAAGGGAACCTCTTCTACCACTGTGTCTTCCACCTCTTGCAGGAGCGATCCTCTTGCTTTTAGAATGGAAAGGGTGATTGTTTCGTTAGGCATTTCAACCTCCTAAAGTTTACTATTGTAAGAGACAATGTTATTATTTATTAAACTATTTCTTTAATTTTACAATATTTTTTACAAAAAACCAAATAATTTACTTTGAATTTATGATTCTATTGCAGGACCTTCTGTCTTTAAAGTATTAAGGTCTACATATAGTATAGGAAGCTATATGCAGCCACTATATATGTCGTGCAATATCGCTATATTATACTTGTTGAAGCAGATTCATTTATTGTAAAGCATTTTTATGCCGCTAACCTTTTTAATATATAATGTGGGTAAAAACCTTGTAATCATTAGCAACGGTGGAAGGAAGAACCGCGTGAAAATCAAGATTGAATTAGAAGAGGCTTTAGAATTAGTGCTCAGTCGTATTCAACCGGTTGAAACCGAGTCTGTACCATTAACGAATGCCTATAAACGAGTATTAGCGATGGATGTAAGCTCGCCAATCGACATGCCGCCGTTTGCACGGTCGCCTCTGGATGGGTATGCTTATTTAGCCGGTGCAGATGAACATCAACCACTCCTGCTTAACGTGGTAAGTGAGATCCCGGCGGGAACGGCCCCAGAGCGGGTGATCGCTCCAGGTGAGGCAGCAAAAATATTTACAGGCGCACCGATTCCGCCTGGTGCGAACTGTGTTGTAAGGCTGGAAGACGCTGAACAGGTTGGGGATCAAGTGACAATCCTAAAGCCGGTATTGCCCGATTCCAATATTATAGATAAAGGTGAGGAGATTAAAGACGGGGACCTGCTCTTGAAAAAGGGTTTCCTTTTAACTCCAGCAGCGATCGGACTTTTAGCAGCGGTTGGCCGTGATCAAGTCACTGTATACCGCCGGCCGCGTGTCGGGTTGCTCTCTTCCGGTTCGGAACTGATGGAACTTGGTCAACCTTTGCGTCCGGCTAAGATTTATAACAGTAACAGTTATGCCCTGCACGGTATGTTGCAGGAAGCCGGCTGCGAGGTTACAGTAATTCCTATCGTTACCGACCAAATTGATCAGACGCTCAAAGTTTTGGAAATGCTGGCAAACACCGATCTGGTTGTTGCGACCGGTGGTGCATCTGTGGGGGATTATGATATCATGCGTCATGCCCTGGCTCAGTTCGGCTGTGAGATGCTTTTTTGGAAATTAAATTTAAAACCGGGCAGCCCGATATCTGTCGGGCAAAAAGGAAAGCAGTTCTTTTTTTCTCTTTCCGGAAATCCCGCAGCTGCCATGGTGACGTTCGAACTCGTAGTTCGGCCTGCGCTTCGCAAATTAGCGGGTTATACGATCATAGAAGCGGAACGATTTCTGGTTAAAATGGTAAACGGCTTGGAAAAAAAGAGAAAACAACGGCGGTTTTTACGGGCTAAACCAGTATTTAAAAATGGAGAGATTTGGGCCGATCTTGCCCAGGCTCAGGAATTAGGAATTCTTCGCTCTATGATAGGCAGCCATTTGCTGGTTGATGTGCCGGCAAATCATGGGCCTGTAGAACCGGGGGATATTTTAAGAGCTTGTTGGATAGCGGACGGAGGAGAATATAAATGATTCTTGACCCTAAAAATAGTCCTGAAATTCCTGTTATTTCGATTGTGGGTGGAAAATCTCATTCGGGAAAGACCACACTCTTAGAAAAAATCATTCGTGAAGCGAAGCGCCGCAAGTGGCGGGTAGCTACATTAAAACATGATGTTCATGAGTTTGAGATGGATAAACCTGGCAAGGACACCTGGCGTCATGCCCAAGCGGGTGCGGATATTGTGGCCATAAGTTCACCCCAAAAGATTGCGATTATAGAGAGTGTCTCCGGTGAACAACCTATCGATGAGGTCCTTGCCCGTATACAAGGGGTAGATGTAATTTTTACTGAGGGATATAAGCACGGTAATAAGCCAAAGATTGAGGTGTATCGCTCTGCGGTGCATCAAGAGCTTTTCTCCAAACCGGAGGAACTGATTGCTATCGCCAGTGATATCACTTTTGATAATGGGATCCCTTGTTTTGATTTGGATGATGCCCAGGGGATTTGCGATTTGATCGCGGAAAAGTTTGGCATAAAGAGCAGCGTAAAGTAGGGCGCTGCTTTCGCAGGCAATGTCTAAACTTCTCAAAAGCCGGTGTTAACTTGCTATTGGATGTAACAAGGAGACGATTTAGTTATTTTGTGGGAATACAAAAAGAATAATTTAATTTAATTTAATATAATAAACAAGGAGTTTTAATATTTATGTCGAATATAGAATTAGAGTTTTAT
>CAYWSF010000165.1:2130-4660 GCA_964460725.1 uncultured Desulfosporosinus sp. | reverse complement strand
ACGGCAGTACTTTAAAAGTTGCCGAAGCCCTTGGTGTCCACCAAACAACCGTGATTAGAAAACTGCATAAGTTAGGCATTTATTCAAAACATTCCAGATAATATCTTTTGCTGCCGGTAATGCTTAATCAATCTTTCCAACTCCTTGACAACAAAAGCAATTAGATGGTAAAATGTCTAATCGTGGTGGCTCCTCACCGCAACCGCTCGAATCAGGTTAGTAACGATTTTTGAGTATTTTAAAAATGACCTGCAACGGCGAGTCTAGGGCATGGGAGGTGTAATAAAATGTATGCAGTGATTGAAACCGGCGGAAAACAGTTCCGCGTTCAGGAAGGCGACGTAATTTACGTTGAAAAATTGGATGCTGACGTAGGAGATGTTGTGACGATTGATAAGGTCCTACTCGTGGAAAAAGACGGGGTATTTAATGTTGGAACACCCGTTTTAGACGGTGCTGCAGCGATGCTGAAAGTAATCGAGCATGGCAAAGGGGCAAAGATTATTGTCTTTAAATACAAGGCCAAAAAGAACTATCGACGCAAGCAAGGACATCGTCAACCCTATACAAAAGTACTTGTCGAAGCGATCAATGCGTAAGGAACAAACCGGCATTCGTTTTGTTGTCTGGGCGGATGAGCAACAGCGCGTACACGCTTTTGAACTGACCGGACATGCCGGGTATGCAGATTCCGGCCAGGACATAGTCTGTGCAGGAGTGTCCGCACTAAGCATTGCGGCTTGCAACGGCTTGGGATATTTCTTATCAACGCCGCCCAAAGTACAGAAGGCAGATGGCTTTCTCAGCTGTAAGCTTATCGGAATACCGGAACAAGAATTGGAAAAGGCCCAGTGGATTTTGCACACCATGGTTTTAGGCATCGAACAAATACATTTGACTTACGGTCAAGACTATATATTTATAGATCGAAGGAGGTGGACTCCATGCTAAGAATGGATCTTCAACTTTTTGCTCATAAAAAAGGAGTGGGCAGCTCACGGAACGGCCGTGACAGTAATGCGCAGCGTCTCGGTTTAAAACGCGGTGACGGGCAATTCGTTACTGCCGGCAGCATTATCGTTCGTCAACGGGGAACAAAGTTTCATCCTGCTAAGAACTGTGGCTTGGGTAAAGACGACTCCTTATTTGCTCTGATTGACGGTTATGTCAAATTCGAGCACAAAGATCGGAAACGTAAACAAGTAAGCATTTATCCTGAGCGTCCAAAGTCCCTGGTAGCATTCCAATAAGCTGTTCATGTTACCCCCTGGGTTTCCCGGGGGTTTTTGTTACATTAAATTAAAAAGAGAACATAACTTAATTTGAGAGGTAAAGATACTATGGCAGAAATAGAAACTATCCTCCTGTCCAAACTTTTACAGTGGTATCGTCTCCAGAGACATGACTTTATGAACCACTGGCAAGTAATCCAGGGCTATTTACAGCTCCAGCAACCGGAAAAGGCCCTTGCCTATATGAAGAAAATGCTCACCGTTCAGGTACAAGAACAAAAGATAGCGCAAATTCCCGAACCGGCATTAGCTGCTATTCTTTTAACTTTGATTATTGAGCTTCGGCAAAGAGAAATCCCGGCGACCCTTGATTTCCCCGAGGAGATGAAAAAGATCGATTACTGGCAAGATCATTGGCAAAAAGAATACGCGGCCGGTTTATATGGGTACACTAAAGAATGCTTGGAGGCAACTTTAAAAGCAAAACAATTATCAAGCATTACAGCGGAAGTGTATCTGTTTGATGAACCAGGCGGATTGGCTTGCCAGATTATCCTGGGGAACGATAATGTCGTTCTCTTTGATAAGATGGTTAGCTTCTAATTAACAGTTAGGAGAATATATTATGTTTTATGATCAAGCCAAGATTTATGTTAAAGGCGGTGATGGCGGTGCCGGAGCCGTTGCCTTTCGACGGGAAAAGTATGTACCCGAAGGTGGCCCGAGCGGTGGAGACGGGGGACGCGGCGGAAGTATTATTTTCATCGGCGATGAGGGTTTAAGAACCCTCGTGGATTTCCGCTATAAACGGCATTATAAAGGAAATCGGGGGGAACACGGGCAATCCAAAAATATGACCGGCAAAAGCGGAGAAGACATTGTCCTGCGCGTCCCGGTTGGAACAGTCGTCCTCGATGATCAGACAGGTGCGGCAATCGCCGATATAACCCAACATGGACAACGTGTCGTAGTGGCAGCCGGCGGACGTGGAGGCAGAGGTAATGCCCGTTTTATGAGTAATACCAATAAAGCCCCTACCTTGGCGGAAAACGGCGAACCCGGTGAGGAAAATTGGCTTCGTCTGGAGTTAAAACTTTTGGCAGATGTTGGCTTGGTTGGATTCCCAAACGTGGGCAAATCAACGATTATTTCACAAGTTTCGGCCGCCCGGCCAAAGATTGCCGATTATCATTTCACTACTCTCATTCCAAATTTGGGCGTGGTTGAGCTTGATGACGGACAAAGTTTTGTCATAGCGGATATCCCCGGGCTGATCGAGGGCGCTCATGCGGGAGCAG
>CAYWSF010000165.1:0-2120 GCA_964460725.1 uncultured Desulfosporosinus sp. | reverse complement strand
GGATATCTCCGGATCAGAAGAACGGGATCCGTTGGAGGATCTGCGGATCATTCAGGAAGAACTTCGGCTGTATAGTCCGGTCCTCGCTCAGAGACCGGTGATTATCGTGGCTAATAAAATGGATGTTACCGGCGCGGAGGAACACCTCCAACGCTTGAAAGATACCATTGCCGACGATCAGGAAATTTTTCCGGTGTCGGCGGCAACTGGGGAAGGTTTAAATGCCTTGATGTACCGAATTGCGCAGCTCCTGCCGGATACTCCGGTTCCGGAAATTCTTAATCCTCCGGCTGCTCACTTGGTTACGAAAGCGCAGCCGGATAAACGGTTTGAAATCATCAAAGAGCAGGATATGTTTCTTATCACGGGTAAAGAAATCGAAAAACATGTGCAGATGACCTTTTTCGAGCAGGAAGCCGGTGTCCACCGTTTCCAAAACATCCTAAAGGCCATGGGGGTTAACGAAGCTTTGCGTACGCAAGGAATCAAAGAAGGAGATCAAGTAGAAATTGCCGGCGTCAGATTTGATTGGGTGGAGGATTAACGGTTTAGGAGGCAGAAGTCAGGTGTTAACAGGAAAGCAAAAACGTTATTTAAGAGCAATGGGCAACGAAATGGAGCCGATCTTACAAGTGGGTAAGGGTGGAATTTCCGAAACCGTAGTCACTCAGACAGACGAGACACTGGAGGCTCGGGAACTGATCAAGTGCAGGGTTTTACAAAATTGTTCGGAGGAACCAAAAAACGTGGCCGCTCAACTGTCGGAACAAGTTCAGGCCGACCTTGTACAAGTAATTGGCCACAATTTTTTGTTATATCGACCTTCAAAAAATAAACCTTTCATCGAGCTGCCATAAAGTGAATATGATTTTATATGGTTCCATATGGTTTTATATGGTTTTAAACAGTCCCCAACCTGACGTTTTGTCGATTGGGGACTGTTTTATTTCGGCGGGTCCATCTCGGCAGGTCCCTCCTCTTTTTACAGGATTTTTATCAACCATTAACGCCTTGATTCGGCGCTCTGGATTCGGTGCTCTCGATTCGCGCTCTGGATCCGGTGCTTTCGATTCGGCACTACGCTGTTCTCCTAAGCAGAGGACTCCCTTGAATATTTGCCTGTCCTGTGCGGGCACACTAAAGAAATGTGAAAGTGTCTTTTTAAGTAAAATTTGCCTGGCATGACAGTGCGTTTGGAGGGATACTGTGAAAAAAACTTTATGGTGGGGCTTAGGGGTAGTGCTTGTTCTGGCATTGGCCTTTGGCGGATGGTGGATTTGGGGAAGGGAGCAAGGGCCTATACCGGTAAAAGCGATTACCGTTGCTCCATTAACGATACAAGAAGAAGTCTATGCGGCAGGAACCGTGGTACCGGTGTCTCGCCAAGAGATTCGTGTTTTAAACCCCAGTCTGGTGACAAAGGTTGCCGTCAAGGCGGGAGATTCCGTCGAGGCGGGACAAATTCTCATAACCCTCGATACGACCCTGGCAAATGCTCAAGCAGCTCAAGCAAAGGCCAATTTTGAAGCGGCCCAAACGAATGTCAAGGCAGCACAAAGTAGTTTAGATGAATTAAAAAACAATCAATCCGGCACATTTGGGGATAATCCGCTCAGCACGCAGGATAATCCACTCAGCACGCAGGATAATCCACTCAGCACACAGGCCATTCCACAGGCCGAGGGAGTTTTGGCGCAAAGTAAGGCGGCCCTTAAGCAGGCCCAGGAAGCGTTAAGAATTGCCCAGTTACAACTGCAGCAAATGACCTATAAAGCAACCATGGCAGGAACGGTTCTTGAGGTCAATGCACAAGAAGGAAACCTCTCGCCGGTTCAACAGCCACTGGTGACAGTGGCTGATCTAAGCCAATTGAACGTTGAGTCGCAAATGAATGAAGTAGATGCCGGTAAGATCCGGCCAGGCGGAAAAGTGACGATCTCGAGCAGGCTATTGGGTAATCTGACCGCACAAGGGACGATTACTGAAATTTCCCCGCAGGCAACCGTAACACCAAGTGTGCAGGGGAATTCCGCGCCGACTGTGGGAGTGAAGATTCACTTGGAGCACGCACCCGCCGGACTAAAGCCGGGTTTTTCAGTAAATGTCCTGGTAATTACAGC
>CAYWSF010000164.1:0-4680 GCA_964460725.1 uncultured Desulfosporosinus sp. | reverse complement strand
TTCAGGATAGGATACATCCGCTGCGGCCATGTCTTCCACGCCGACGCCTTCCTTTGACAGCATCCCGGCGATTGCCCACGCCATGGCTAAGCGATGATCGCCCAGGCTGCTCGCCGGCCCGCCGCGCAAGGAGGTTTGCCCTTGGATACGCAACCCGTCAGGCAGCTCTTCAACCTTGGCCCCTAAAGCGTTTAATCCCTCAACCACCGTACGAATACGGTCAGTTTCCTTGACCCTTAGTTCACCCGCATCCCGAATAATCGTCTCCCCTTCAGCCAGACTTGCGGCCACTGCCAGTATGGGAATTTCATCAATCAGCCGTGGAATCAGATCACCGCCGATTTCTATGCCGTGAAGTTGTGCAGGGCGAACACAAAGCGTTGCCCTTGGCTCACCACAGATTTCCGCTGCATCAAGCAGCTCAATATCCGCACCCATAGCCCTGAGGACGTCTAAAATCCCTGTGCGCGTCGGATTTATACCAACAGCAGGTAGAGTAATCTCCCCACTTCTCACCAAACTTCCTAAGACGAGAAAAAAAGCTGCCGAAGAAATATCGCCCGGTACAGAAACCTCCTGAGCAGTAAGGCTGCCTCCCCCCTGTACCCTTACTGTGGTTTTATCACTTAAGACTTCGACTCCGAACCCCCGAAGCATTCGTTCGGTATGATCCCGGGAAAGAACCGGTTCCTCCACTCTCGTTTCGCCGTTTGCTCTCAACCCGGCCAGGATAATAGCTGATTTGACCTGGGCTGAGGCTACAGCGGTTCGAAAGCTTTGTCCTTGCAACTGACCGCCACTGATCGTCAAGGGAAACATATTGCCGCCCCAGCGTCCGAGAATTTTGGCACCCATTTGTTTTAGAGGTTCGGTAACACGCCGCATGGGACGGGAACGAAGGGAAGCGTCCCCGGTCAGAGTGACAGCAAAAGGACTTCCGGCCAGGGCTCCAAGCATCAGCCGCGCAGTAGTTCCCGAATTACCGGCATCAAGTACATCCGAAGGCTCCTGCCAGGCTTCCATACCCTCACCGCGAATCCATACCTCCCTCCCCTGTCTTTCCCATGAAACCTCTAGTTGCTTTAAACAATGAAGCGTACTTAAACAGTCCTGACCCAATAAAAAATTCGAAATATGGGTTACCCCATGGGCCATCCCACCTAGAAGTGCGGCCCTATGAGAAATGGATTTATCGCCTGGAACTGCGATTTCCCCTTCCACGCTGGAAACCGGCTTTATAAACACCCCTTGCACAGTACCCTCTCCTTTTGTAATGATATAAAAATTAATAGAAATAAACATCTTTCTTTATTTACTTTCAATTTAAATATTAACTATCGTTGACTATTCAACGACTTTTAATTCTTTAAAAGCTAAAAAATTCTCGTTCGAAGAGGAATTAAGGAATTGGGAAGTAATGTAAACAACCCAATTAGGCTATCGGGCTTATCGCCCCCCGAACAAGTTGAGCCCTGCGAAATGCCTCGGCGATAGCTTCGCCGTCCCCCTGCTGAAGACTGCTTCGCAATTCCTTGATTCTTTTTTCCCAAAGGGTAAGCCCCCCGAGAATTGCATCAGAATTCCTCACCAAAATCTCCTTCCACATTTCGGGAGAACTATCGGCAATACGGGTTAAGTCTCGAAAACTCCGTCCGGCTAACGCTAGAGCCGCACCTTCCCCATGAGAAGCATCCTGTGTAGCTAAAGCCAGTGCCACCGCTAACAAATGAGGAATATGACTAACCATTGCCACTTCCACATCATGAACTGTTGGTTCTCGAAATACAACTTTTGCTCCAAACCCTTGAATAACTTCCACAAGTTTCTGAACCACTTGTTGAGGACAATCGTCCAGAGGAGTCAGAACATAAGGGTAACCCTGAAAAAGATGGGGATCTGCCGCTTCAAATCCGGACTGTTCCGAACCGGTCATTGGATGCCCGCCGATAAAATAAAAGTCAACCGTTCCCGTTTGCGCATTGAGGCGTGCTTTTTGGCAAATTTCCGCTTTTAAACTTCCTACATCGGTAACGACTGTTCCCTTAGGAATCCTGCCGGACAATTGATCATACCCCTTTGCCAAGGCCTGCAGGGGAAGCGCTAAAACGACCAAATCAACCTCCAGGTACTGCGGCATTTCCGCCCAGCCTGCCTGTACCCAGCCCCGGCTCATAGCCTCATCAATACCGGCCTGATCCTGGTCAACCGCAAAAACCTTCCATCCGGAGAAGTGTAATGCCCCTGCCCAAGACCCGCCAATCAATCCTAAACCTAGGATACAGGCTTTCGGTTGACACCGGCCTGTCCATCCCGGTGTCAAAATATCCCTTGGGCTTTCTAACACGTTCTCACTTCCCCTAACTGACGATCCAACACAGTAGTAAGCCTTGCCAAATCAGCCATCATAATTTGAAATTTTTCCGGTGTTAAGGACTGTTTTCCGTCTGAGACCGCCTTTTCCGGATGAGGATGAACCTCAATAATCAAGCCGTCAGCTCCTGCAGCCAAAGCTGCTTTTGCCATCGGATGAACTAACGGCCATCTGCCGGTTCCGTGACTGGGATCAACAATGACCGGCAAATGGGAAAGGGCGTGCAAAGCTGGGACCATGCTAAGATCAAGGGTATTTCGCGTATAACTTTCAAAGGTACGTATCCCCCGCTCGCAAAACATTACCTGGTAGTTGCCTCCATCCAAGATATACTCAGCAGCCATCATCCATTCTTCCAGTGTGGCTGCGGGACCCCTTTTTAGTAATACCGGTTTCCCGCACTTGGCCACTTCTTTAAGGAGGACAAAGTTCTGCATATTCCGAGCCCCGATTTGCAGAATATCAGCATAACTTGCCACTAAGGAAACATCCTGCGCATCCATAACCTCTGTGATCACTAAAAGCCCTGTTTCCTCACGTGCTTCGGCTAAATAACGCATGCCCTCTTCTTCTAAACCCTGGAAAGAATAGGGGGAAGTACGCGGTTTAAAGGCACCACCGCGCAAAAAGGTAGCACCTGCTTCCCGCACAGCATGCGCAGTTTCCAAAATCTGCGCTCTGCTTTCCACGGCACATGGACCGGCCATCACGTGAATCCTGCTGCCTCCAATCTTTTGCCTTCCCACCTCAATTACGCTATCCGCTGCATGGAACTCCCGGCTAACTAGTTTATACGGTGCAGAAATGGGCACAACTTTTTCTACCCAAGGCAAGGCTTCCAAATGGAGCTCCAGCATGCGCGTACGATCACCGATAGCCCCCATTATCGTTTTCTCCACTCCCTGAGAGAGATGTATCTTGAAGCCCTCCTCAGTTAACCGTGTGGAAATCTCTTCAATTTGTTCTGCTGTCGCACCCACTTTTAAAACAATAATCATTTCTTTTTACTCCCTTCTACCATACTACACTATCATAACCACTCATTGTTGCTTATACTTTTATTAGCATAATTAAAACTTTAACTTTACCGATGCTAGTAGTAATGGGAGACAAATTAAGGGTACTATGAATGCTTATTCGTTTGAATACTTATTTGTTCTGACATACCCAAAAGGCACCCCCGAATAGAGGATGCCTCAAATTAACTGCCTCCATCCTACAATCCTGCTTATCTTAGACCGATTCTTAGACCAGTTCTTAGCGAGGTACCGGAAAAAACCCACGGCTACCGTCCTACAAATGGCTTTGCCATGCAAAGCCAACTTTAACTGCTAACCCTGAACGTCAAACTATAATTTAAATTATCTTACCACAAAATAGGTAATCCCACAACAGCTATCATCCTGTGAAGGTGATAGCCTTTTTAAGAAAACCTAGCGGGCATGTAATCTACTGTTTGGAAACCTCTACTTTCCAGGGAAATAATTATTTACTACTTTTTCTACATCTTCCAGCCATTCTTTCCTTTGTTCCAGGCTGCTGGTGATCATTTCTCCATACATTTTTCGATAAAATTTTTGTATGCCACACAATTCAAAAATACATTTATTCCATAAACCCTCTAAAGGGTCACCAAAAACATTCTGTTCACGTTCTTTTGGAGTATTAGAGGTATTAAAAACAAGTGCTGCTTTTGCCTTTAAAAGCCCTTTTGAAACGACTTCTCCCTTGTCATTCTCCACAAATCTGTAAGCAACTCTTGAACGAAACACTCGATCAACCCAACCTTTGAGAATTGCCGGTGGTTGCCCCCACCAATTTGGGTGAATTATTATAATACCTTCTGCTTCAACTATTTCCTGACAATGTGCCTGAACTATCGGATCAAGTTCACCGCCTTTAATGATTTCTTCCCAAGGAAGAATTGGATTAAAATTCTCGTTATACAGATCATGAAAAGTGACTTTGTATCCATTGCCAAGTAATGTTTGAATGACTTTATCGGCAATCGCATGATTAAAGCTTCCCTTTTTAGGATGGCCTAGAATAACCGAAATCTTCATTAACAATCCCTCCATGCAAAATTTCACCTTTTAACCTTAAAAATATTAAATTCTTTCTTACTCATCATCGGCTCTTCTGCCATAATTACCCTTTAATTTTGCCTTGTGTATGTACATAGCTCTATCGGCTTGGGTAAAAATGGCATATATATTTTTACTTTTATCCTTATTATAAAAAGCATATCCGTAAGCAAGTACAATATTGACATTGCTTTTTTGCCGTATAGAAATTAACAAATTATCCAG
>CAYWSF010000163.1:0-4751 GCA_964460725.1 uncultured Desulfosporosinus sp. | reverse complement strand
TCCACTGGTAATCATAAAGAACAAATACATCCAATGGGTACGGTGATAACTCCGCACCCATTAGCAATCATCATATGATTACCTGCCAGCATTCACTCACGTCTAAGCATATTTCAAACTGCTATTGCCAGTACTTTTTAATAATCGGCATAATGCCGGCTTTAACCTCGGATGAAATATCAATCTTTTCATATCTTTCCAGTGCAGTTAGCGGTTTGGTAGCATCCACACCGATTTTGGTTATCTTAGGTATCTGAGTTTTTTCCTCCCTAACAGTCGAAGGATTGAGCATATTACCTATCATATCGGGCTTAATTATCACATTCTGTGGGCTGCTTATACGGGTAACCAGCGCCCAGATCAGCTCGTCCGGGTCGTCAATATTCACGTCATTATCTGTTATTATTACCATCTTCACAAAAACGGCATCAAGCAAATGCTCAATAATTATTTTTGGTTCGCTGTCTGCCTTTTTATCGATCTGAACAATGCAAAACTGATCGAATTCCTTGAACTCGATCCGCTTGATATGGGGGAATTTTTCACGCAGAGGCCGCAGGTTATCCACCGCCCACCCTACGTCCATCAAAGTGGATTCTTCTTGCGACCAGACACATAATGCTTGGTAAATAGGATCTTTCCGGTGCATGATCCCATGGATCTTGGCCACCGGGACCGGATGGTTACCGGTAGAATAGTAACCGCTCGACCCGCCAAACGTGCCCCCAGTATCACGCTCGTTGGGCAGAATACGTCCCTCCAGGACAAATTCCGCCTGGGCCGGAACTTCAATATCCACCGTCGCACATTTAACCAGTTCGATTGGCTCCTGTGCCAGTGCACCGGCGATCTCGAATTTATCCAACCCCGGTGGCGTCCAAATCACCGAGGAGAAGAATGTCAGTGGGTCCATGCCAATTACCACAGCTATTTCCAGCGGCCGGTTCATCTCCCCCGCTTTTTTTAAATACTCCGATAATGGCGGGGTAGTCAAATATACACCAAGAGTATTGTGATCTTTTACCTGGATCTGGTAAATCCCCATGCCGCGCACACCGGTTTCCGGATCTTTGGCGATGGTTACCGCCGAAGTAAAATAGGGGCCGATATCCTTGGCATGGTGCGTAAGCACCGGTATGACTTTAGCAATGTCAATATCGCTTTTGATAATCACTTCTTTTACCGGGCCGTCCTCCGCCAGCTTCGGCGGATAAACCTGCCGGCGCCGACGGTAGTATTCATCGACGATCTGATCTTCCTCTACCCCAAAAGCCATGGCCAAGCGTCTCCGGCGCCCCAATAAATTGCCTACCACCGGTACCTGATAGCCTTTGACATTTGGGAAAAGCAAGGCCGGTCCTTTACCTTTATCCAGATATCTCATGACTGCATTGATTTCGTGGCGGGGCGAAAGCTCTTCCTCAATTTTCTGCAAATCACCCGCTGCTTCCAGGTAGGTTAGAAAATCCCTTAGGTTTATAAACATTCGTTATACCTCCTCGCCTTTTGAAATTTTACCGGCGGCTTACACGGCTGCCCCCCGCGATACCTTAGCTATACCTAACACGGGCAGCGATAATTCCGTGACCTGCGTCCGTGTTCATCCGCAGTCTGCTCATTGAATACACTATTATCCTCATTTATCCTCATTATAAAACATTTTCCATAGAAAATTAAGTCCACAGTAAATTAAGACAGTAAATTGAGTTAGATAAATGAAATACACTCTCCTTCACAGTAAATTGTCTGCGGCATTATAATATGTAAGTGCACCAAAAATAAAAACTGGCCCTAAAAATTCCCAGTATATAATAAAGCGCAACCGAGCATTCTATGATCATAAGGGTACGCAATGGTTGAGCCAAGATTTATATATGCTCCTATAGCGCGGGTGTATATGGGTCGGCCAAAGAGCATATGCAGGTGGTCAAACGCTTGTCTATGGTCGGAGGGAAGATTTTTTAGGGTGGGGAAAAGCTTTACTTCAGTCATTTATGGATTGTCTTAAGGTTCCAACTTATCCTAAAGGGTCGAGCTAAGATTTTGCCGGGTGTTGGAATTTTCATACTCAATCATATGTCTGATGATATATGCATGAGTAAGAAGTCGGTCATATCCAGCCGAAAGGTTGTATATGGCTGGGTAGATATCTTGCAAGGTCGAACGAATCATGAGTATGGGTGGTGACCTGCTTGATTATGGTCGTAGGAATCATGGTCAGGTAATCAGCGATCTGTACTGGTGTCAGGTAGATCATTGCGTGCTCTTACTACATAATAAGCTGCCGGATATGGCAGCTTATTTATTTGTCCTGATTACGCAAGCTTCCGGAACCCGTGCCGGGGAGTTAGACACGAGTATGAGACACAATTGGCAGAACTTCAGTTTATTTTGGAACAACTTAGTGGTCTACGCCTTTCACGTTCCAGAGAAGCATTGTCTAATGAACACGCTATATTTCCTGGGCAGCTTGCGGCAGCTATGGCAGAGCTTCCGGCACTCCAGAAAAAAATAGCCTCACTTTCGGCAGAACTGGACGCTTATCGATCTGAATTTGATAAATCAAGGATCGCATCTGCGGCAATTGCAGCAAAAGAAAAAGCGCTCTGGTAATGGGCGGGCTGGTAATTCTGATAATCACCACCTACATGCTGCATGGGTTTAATGCAATGACACCCGTATGGTTAATGATTTTATTGCTGGCAGTACGAGGCTTCGGTATGGGTTTTTGCTTCATGCCTTCAACTACGGCGGGTATGAATACTGTACCGCAACATTTGGTTGGGAGGGCACCAAGCCGGACCGGTACACCCTTCCCTTAATCGGGAATGGGCGGGCGAGCAGATAGGAAATGAACAATCCGATAAAGCTCTGCGTTCCGCCAGCCATGAATAATTGTGGCCATCCAAATAAACTTTCATGAACTTTCACTTCACAGGGAGGTATGAAAATTAAGTGAGATTATTTTCGTAAGAAAAAGACCCTCACCGTTTCCGATGAGGGTAATACTGAAGGATTATGGCAATATTAAAGGTATTGACGTTAAATGGTATCTTGGCAATACCTCTAATTCAATGTTGGAGGCAGGAGGCTCCGCCATAGGGTATTGCCTCCTGCTTTTATAAATCAAGCTTGTCGAGCTTCAATTGTGTTATCTTTAATTAGTCGTCCAAGGTGGACAGGTCGCCAACCGGCAGGCCCATTTCCTCAGCCTTTAAGACCCGGCGCATAATTTTTCCGCTGCGGGTTTTCGGCAGTTTGTCACGTACTTCGAATTCACGCGGGGCGGCGTGAGCTGCCAGTCCATTTTTAACAAATATCCTGAGTTCCTCACCGAGCTCATCGGTCCAGGTATAACCAGGAGTCAACGCGATAAAGGCCTTGATGATATTGCCGCGCACTGCGTCAGGCTTGCCAATAACGCCGGCTTCTGCTACTGCCGGGTGCTCAACCAGTTTGCTTTCGACTTCGAAGGGACCGACCCTTTCGCCGGCAGTTTTAATCACATCGTCGTTTCTGCCCTGGAACCAGAAGTAACCGTCTTCATCCATATAAGCCTGGTCGCCTGAAACATACCAGGGATCATTTTGGAAATACTCGTCATACCTGGCAGGGTTTTTCCAAATTTCCACCATCATGCCCGGCCAGCCTTTTTTCAAGGCCAGGTTTCCCATTTGCATCGGCGGCAGGATATTCCCGTCATCATCGATAACAGCTGCCTCTACACCGGGAATTGGTTTGCACATTGAGCCGACCCGGATGTCCTCGGAGGCATAGCAGCAGACTATATTGACGCCGGTTTCAGTCATGAACCAGGTTTCATGAATACGAACGTTGAATACTTTCATAGCCCACATAATTACTTCCGGGTTTAAGGGCTCACCCACGCTGGTGATATGCCGGAGAGCGGACAGATTATATTTTTTAACAACTTCATCGCCTTCGGCCGCCAGCATTCTAAAGGCGGTGGGAGCGCTGTACCATACTGTTACTCCGTATTTTTCCAATGTGGCATACCAGTCCTCAGCAGTGAAGCGGCCGCCTCTGATGATCGTGGCTTTACCTACCAGCCAGGGACCCCATACTGAATAGGAAACACCGGTAATCCAGCCCGGGTCGGCGGTGCACCAGAAAACATCATTTTCTTGCACGTCGTGGCAGATTTTCATGGTATAGTACTGGCCAACCATAATGTTGTGGGTGTGCAGAACGCCCTTGGGCTTCCCGGTGGAACCGGAGGTATAAAGCAGGAACATTGGGTCTTCCCTGGTCAGCCACACCGGTGTAAAATCGGCGGAAGCCTCGGCCATTACTTTTTCGTACGAAATTTCATCGGGCTCCAGGCTGTTCTCATCGGCACCGATGACGATGGTGTATTTCAAGTTAGGCATTTCATCTTTTTTAATTCTGCTTTTTTGTCCAACGGTAGTGATAATGGCTACAGCTTCACTGTCCAGCATACGGTCTTTGACGGCCTCTTCCATAAAGGCTTCAAAGAGTGGGCCGGCGATACCGCCCATTTTTACGATGCCGGCAAAAGCAATGAGCATCTCGGGGCTTCTGGGGACAAACAAAAATACGCGCTCACCCTTCTTGATCCCCAGGTTAGTCAGTACGTTGGCAAACTTATTGGTCTGCTCTTTCATTTCAGCAAAGGTAACTGTGACATCTCTCTCAGAGTCACTATAAAGGATGCAAGGCTCGTTACCTTTACCCTTTTCGTCTACCCAACGGTCAATGGCTTCGTAGGC
>CAYWSF010000162.1:0-4761 GCA_964460725.1 uncultured Desulfosporosinus sp. | reverse complement strand
ATACGACAACGGCGACAGAATTTGATAAATTTAAACAACGGGCTTCCGCGCGCATCGGTAACCGGAAGGCTGTTTTCTGATACTGTTCAATAATTTCAGGAGCCAATCCTTTTGTTTCTTTCCCGAAAAGTAAGAATCCACCAGGTTTATACGCAATGTCAGTATAGGCCTGTTCACCTTTTGTAGTCGCTAAGTAACGGGGTCCAATTGGGTTATTTTTCTCAAATTCAGCAAAATTTTCATAAACCAGGATATCAAGTAAGTGCCAATAGTCCAAGCCGGCACGTTTCAAATATTTGTCATTTATACTAAAACCTAATGGTTTTACTAAATGAAGAGTTGCCCCGGTTACAGCACAAAGCCGCACTACATTCCCTGTATTTGGTGGAATTTCCGGCTCAACCAGGACAATATTTAGGCGCTTGTTCAAGACTTTGGTTCCCCTTTCAATGACACCCGGAACAGTTTCCACAACAGCCTGATGAGCAGCTATTGTTTCCTAAGGTTCCCGGACTTGCAAACCTGGATAATTGTTTCTTGAGCCCCACGTGTCCACAGTTAACACAGCTTAACAATTCTCCCTTTTCTCCTATTTTACACAATTCTGTTGTCATTTTCTCACAGTTCGGACATTTAAATTCATACATAGGCATTTTTTAGGTACCTCCTTTAAAACCATCTAGATTATTATAACCTGAAGTTTTGACAAACCCAAACAAATATTTGCAATAAGCCCATTTGTTTTTGTGACTCCCTGCCTTTCCCTCTGTTTAAAATGCTAAAAAAGAATTATGTAAGTTTTTCCACATAAAAATAGAGACTTCTCTTTCACCTGTCTAAGGAATTTAATTGGTTTTAAAAAGATATTCTGTATACTTTTAGAAACACTCTAGATGTTCTGTATAGTATTTGGTAAAGTTAATTTGGTTCAAAGGAGGCAGCATAATAATGGGTCAAAATTTAACTCAAAAAATAATATCATCACATTTAGTTTCCGACGGCTTAGAAGGAGGGGATGAGATTGCCCTCAGGATTGATCAGACACTAACCCAGGATGCCACCGGAACAATGGCTTTTTTGCAATTTGAAGTTTTGAACATTCCCAGAGTTCGAACGGAGTGTTCAGTAAGTTATATAGATCACAATACTCTTCAAACAGGGTTCGAAAATGCCGATGATCATGCGTTTTTGCAGAGTACAGCTGCGCGCTTCGGTGTGTATTTTTCTCGGCCGGGGAACGGCATTTGCCACCAAGTCCATCTGGAACGCTTTGCTAAACCGGGCAAAACCTTGCTTGGTTCAGATAGTCATACCCCTACTGCCGGTGGAATGGGAATGCTTGCCATCGGAGCCGGGGGTTTAGATGTGGCGGTGGCAATGGGCGGAGGAGCTTTTTATTTGCCAAGCCCTAAAGTCCTGCGTGTTTGGCTGGAAGGACAACTCGCGGATTGGGTTTCGGCGAAAGATATTATTTTAGAAATTCTGCGGGTGCTCACTGTCAAGGGAGGGGTCGGAAGAATTATCGAATATGCCGGACCGGGTGTGAAAACCCTTACAGTGCCACAACGGGCAACAATTGCAAATATGGGGGCCGAACTGGGGGCAACTTCCTCGCTCTTCCCCAGCGACGAGCAAACTCTTAAGTTTTTGGAACTACAAGGAAGAGCGGAGCACTTTGTGCCGCTCGCAGCCGATCAGGATGCATCTTATGATGAAGAGATTATGATTGATCTATCTTTGCTTGTTCCATTGGCAGCTCAACCGCATAGCCCGGACAATGTACGGCCTGTAACTGAACTGTCCGCCTTGTCCGTGCAACAGGTTGCCATCGGCAGTTGTACGAATTCCTCCTATCAAGACCTAATGAGTGTTAGCCGGATGCTGAAAGGAAAACACGTTCATCCGAACGTAAGTTTAGTGATCTCTCCCGGGTCCCGTCAAGTATTAAGCATGCTTTCTCGTAATGGCGCCTTGACTGATCTCCTCGATAGCGGGGCGCGGCTGCTGGAGTCGTCCTGTGGCCCGTGTATTGGAATGGGCCAATCACCGGTATCAAAAGGAGTCTCCGTCCGCACTTTTAACCGTAATTTTTTAGGCCGGAGCGGGACACAAGATGCAATGATCTTTTTAGGGAGTCCTGAGGTTGCTGCAGCCAGTGCTTTAACAGGTTACTTGACTGATCCTCGTACCTTAGGACTTCCTCCTGCTGTGGAATTGCCCGATCAGTTTCATGTTGATGACAGTATGATCTTGCCTCCCGGTGATGCGGATACGCCCATTCAACGCGGTCCCAACATTCAGCCCCTCCCCCTTTCCCCTGCCCTGGATAATGCGCTCAGCTTACCCATCATTATAAAGCTAGGGGATAATGTGACGACCGATGATATCATGCCCGCCGGCTCCAAGGTTCTTCCGCTTCGTTCGAACATACCGGCCATTTCAGAATACGTCTTTCACAAAGTCGACCCGCAGTTTGCTGCCAAGGCCAAAGCCCTCAAACAAAGCATAATTGTTGCCAGCCGCAATTACGGTCAAGGCTCAAGCCGGGAACATGCCGCTCTTGCTCCTATGTATTTGGGGCTGCGTGTTGTCATTGCCCAGAGTTTTGCTCGTATCCATCGTGCCAATCTGATTAATTTTGGCATACTTCCACTCACCTTTGTTAACGAGGAAGACCTTAATCGTATCCATGCCGATGATATTTTAAACCTTGCAGATCTGCATCAGGCTATTCAAAGTCCTGTGCCTTTTGCCATTACCTTAAATAACGACTCGAAACCGATTTGGGTGATGCATAATTTAAGTGAACGACAAGCAAGAATACTTCTTGCCGGAGGACTGCTTAATGCGACTAAAGATAAAATTGACTAAATGGCCTAAAACCGCGCAGTAATGGCCTGTGAATTAATGGCTGGTTTTGATTAAAGTTTTAACTCTTTACGTAATAACGTGATATAAAGTTTTAACTTTTTATATAATAACGTGGTATAATTAAGAATGTATATGTTTTTGTAAAGAGGGGTATTAAATGCTTACTGAAGAGGATCATAAACTACTCAAACTCATCGCTGAAGATTGTCGCCTTACACCCGAAGAGCTTTCCATTCAAAGTGGATTAACATCTGAATATATCAAAAAACGCATAATTGAATGGGAGAAGGAGAAAATCATTGTCAGTTACAAGCCGATGATTGACTGGGCCCGAACCGGCGAAGAAAAGGTTTCTGCGCTTATAGAAGTTAAAGTCCAACCGCAGCGGGGCTTTGGTTTTGACAAGATTGCCAAACGGTTACAAAAATTTCCTGAGATCAAGGCACTTTTTCTCATGTCCGGCGGATACGATTTGTCTCTGCTCATAGAGGGTAAAACAATGCAGGAGGTAGCACTGTTTGTAGCTGAAAAACTAGCGCCGCTTGAGCATATTCAGAGTACGGCGACTCACTTTGTGCTTCGCCGCTATAAACAAGACGGAATTGAGCTTATGGGCGAGGAAGAGACGATCGAACGGCTCGTGATTTCACCGTGAATCGTTACCTTGCCTCCCATGTTGCCGTTCTCCCACCCTCGGGTATCCGTAGGTTTTTTGATCTCGTCGCCACTATGGAAAATGTAATTTCTTTAGGTGTAGGAGAACCTGACTTTGTCACCCCTTGGACTGTGCGGGAAAGCGGTATATTTTCTTTAGAGCAGGGACAGACAATGTATACCAGTAATGCCGGTCTCCTGGAGTTGCGCGAAGAACTCTCCTACTATTTAGATAAAACGTTCGGACTTTGTTATTATCCGTCTGAAGAAATCCTGATCACCACCGGTGCCAGCGAAGCAGTTGACTTGGCGATGCGGGCTGTGCTTGAGCCAGGCGATGTCGTCTTGGTTCCGGATCCGTCTTATGTATCCTACGCACCTTGCGCCATACTCGCCGGTGCAAGTGTTCGTTACGTTCCTACTTACGCCAAAGAAGACTTTCGTTTACGAGTAGAAGATTTAAACCAAGTATATACACCGAAAGCGAAACTTTTAGTGTTATCCTATCCGAATAATCCGACCGGTGCAATCATGCGCCGTGAGGATCTTTTGCCGATAGCTGATTTCGCAGCGAAGCACGATCTTCTCGTTCTTGCTGATGAAATTTATTCGGATCTCACATATAACGGAAAACATGTTTCGTTTGCCGGTTTGCCGGGCATGCACGACCGTACCATCTATGTAAGCGGCTTTTCAAAATCTTATGCCATGACCGGTTGGCGAATCGGTTATGCGGCCGGACATGCCGCCCTGATCAAAGGGATGACACGCATTCACCAATACACCATGCTCTGTTCCCCCATCATGGCACAAATTGCCGCCTTAGAAGCGCTGCGTTCGGCCTCTGAAGCTAAGAATGAGATGGTTACTGCTTATGATCGGCGACGTCGCTTAATAGTTCACGGTTTTCGGCAAATGGGCCTTGACTGTTTCGAACCCTTAGGAGCATTTTATGCATTTCCGGATATTTCAAAGACAAACTTGTCTTCTGAGGCATTTGCTGAGGAACTCTTAAAGGAAGAAAAAGTAGCTGTTGTGCCGGGGACCGCTTTTGGCCCTTCCGGAGAAGGACATATTCGCTGTTCTTATGCTTATTCTATAGAGCAGCTTCAAGAAGCCCTAAAAAGGATTGCGAATTTTGTGGAGCGCAGGTTAAGCAAACTTTAGAAGTGTGAAAATGCCAGAAACAACAGGCTGTAACGAATAGGCACACAGGTCAAAGCGACCTGTGTGCCT
>CAYWSF010000161.1:0-4805 GCA_964460725.1 uncultured Desulfosporosinus sp. | reverse complement strand
TTTCTGGATTCTTCCTCCAGTGGCACTGTGTACACCAATCCTGGCCTGCTTTTTGGTAATCACCCCCTTTCAGTTACGCCCTATACGCCATTTTGCGTAACTATGGGTAAAAAATATAGCCTAAAATAGAGTGACCCCCACATCACTCTTCGCTATTATAAACCCAAATTTTCGCAACTTGATGGACGCTGCCTGTTTGGATACTCCATATATTTCTGATATCCGCTTTGGAAATACATTTTCTGCAAACCAGTCATGCTGAAAGTCAACTCCGGTTACAACCCGTCCACCACTAATACCTTCCGATTTTAGTATTTCTAAAGCCAAGGGTATAAAGGTGGATTTAGGCATGGCGAAAGCGGAGGCGAAATAATCGGCATGGTGCTCCCTCCATTCCTTGGCTGTCTTGAAGTTTTTTCTCCTACCAAAGCTTTGAATGTCCTCCTGTCGGCAACAGACCACATACTCTTTGCCGGGTTCGGGGAATAAGGATAGCTGGTCACTGGGTTTAGTGTAGACGCCGGGATGGAGCCAAAGGTGTCCGCCTTCATGTAGGCATGTAAATAAAGCTAATCCTTCTTTTCCTTCCTGCATGACATAATTGTCAATTACGATGGTTCGATTATTTAACTTCTCTGCCCTGATGCACGTATTCTCTCGGTCAAACACCCTTATATACTCTTCATCATTAAAAGCAGTGGCTCCCCAGATAGGCTTTTCGTCATAGTAAATATCCATAAACCGAACGTTGGCCCCTAGATAAAATTCTAAAAAATGCAGGTGATCAATTGGGGCAGGGTCTTTTAATAGTTGTGGTTTGTAGTCGTGCATAACCATTTCGGCCAACTCGTCAATCTCCGCATCTTTTAGAATAGGGGTGTTGTTGTTCTTTTTATCTACCTTGCTCCATCTGAATTCAATCAATTTTTTCCCCCTTTCTTCTTTTCAATATCCCTGATAAATGTTTTCCAGTCCTCTTCGTCAATTACACCGGCATTGGATTGCCTGAGGGCAAACCTTGCCATATCCCCGATTTTATCGTACATCATGATATCCTCGATATCGGAGGGGACTTCCCTACGGTCTCTGGCTGCCAAATCGTACATTTTAGCCTTATCTTCATCAGATAGGCCAAGCTCGGCGGCAAATATCTCAATCTTGTCCTGGTCAAAAGGCTTTCTCCGGTTGTTTTCGATGTCACTTAAGAAGCTTAAGGATATTCCGAGCCTTTCGGACATATCTTTGAGGGTTAGCTCCCTGGGGTCATTTAACCGTTTTTGCTTAATGAAATCGCCAAACCTCATGTTTTTCTCCCGCATTATTAACACCTCCTTTGCTTTACTCATATTACGCCTCATAGCGTAAGTATATCATGGAAAAATATTCATTTCAACTTTTATAATGGCGTTAACATGAATATCCTTCACCTGTAAAACTAATAAACCCCTTTACCGAACAGTTAATCTAACACTACTTATAGGCTGGAACCTTCCGGCTGTTTCTCTCACAATTGCAGAATAAATATCATTTGTGCGAGTTAAATCCTCAACAGTAACAACAAGAGCATATGGGATTTCATCATCATTTTCTATACCCCACCGGGTGAATAGTTCCAGCCATACCTCCCAACTACCGGCGGAAAATCCTGAATAGGTATTTGAGAAGTGATAGCATGTATCCCACTTATTCATATTGTCTCGAACTTTAGGGTTTGCACCAACGTTCTTGCCGCTTTTGTTTAGCTTATGTATGGATGCACGTATAAAAGCGCCTAGATAATCGCTCCCCTTGGTCTTATCAATTGGCGGATCGGTAATGCAGGTAATTGTCACCTTCGTTGTGTTATTCCCCCTAGTCTGGGCCTGTACGGTGGGCACATGGAATTTAACACGTTGTTTGGTTAATCTATTCAACGTGCCGGTTCTAAGGAACGATACCTTATGTGGTGAGGAATATTTGCTTATGTGCGGTGCAGAAACACCCCTACCATATATATTTCCGATATAATCCGCTTCCTCCTGTGTCATTTTTCTTGTATCCCAAAGCTGCTGGGTTCCGTTATAAAGCAAGGCTTGGGCTAAAACAATATCATTGTCAGACACCACAGTAGTTAACTCAGCCAAATCACCGGCCACAATTGGTGCCGTGTAGCTCGTCCCACAATCTGCAAGGAAACCACCATCTAATCCAAGCACAATTGCATATGGGTCAGGTGGCACTTTTTTATCCGAATACTGGGTTGCCCCATATGCAACCAAATCCGGTTTATAAAATCCCGCAAACCCAGGGCCAATTCTGGAATAGGGTGCTATATCATTAACTTTACTAATGCTAGGTTCATGATATGCACCTACTATTGAGCCGACGGTAATACCAAGCATGGAATCTGCAGGTTCCGCAATCCTAATGTCGTCATCTTCCAATATCTCTTCTAGGCTTGAGCAACTTGTCACAAGGTCATGATTTCCGGCGGATATAATAAACTTAATTTTGTATTTTGACATCAAAACATCTAACTCATATCCTAAAATGCTAAGTTCATCGCCATCTATGGGCCTATCTATATTAGAGGATAGATTAAATATCTTCGTAAGTGGGGCAAAATTCTCAACCGCTTCCCGAATCCTTTCTATCATGGCATCTTGCGAGTTATTATCTTGGCTATATATCTTACAATCGATAACTTTTGCTCTTGGCACAAGGTATTCGTTGGTTAGCTGCAAACCTATATGCGAAAAAATAACTTTACTTGCCACACTAGTGCCATGATAATTTCTAAATCCACTGCAGTTTGGGGCTTCCCAATGTATAGGAACTAGTGGCTCTAAATCTTGGGGAAATTCAACTCCTGTATCTAAAACCGCTACTACTGGCAACGATTCAACATCCACATTCGGATCTATATTCAGTAAGGAATTAAAAGGATTCAGGGCGCTGGGGGTCATAATCTTAAAAAATCCTGTTTGCTCAATCCGGTATATTGCCTGATCATTCGCAAAACTATTAATACTTGACATGGGCACCAATGCCCTAACGACTGCAGTTCCGTCGGAGAGTTGATAAGGTTCCCTTTGCAACCGGCCCTCGGCTTGCTGAATTTTTTCAGTAAGTTTTATTACCGCCTTAGACTGAGTCCCCTGATCAAGATGAGGTATAAACATCATTTGGATGTCAATTGTAAGTGCATCTTTTTGCTGCTCCAAATAATGCCTTAAAGATGATGCTTGCTTTTCCTCCGCCGTATAGATTTCAAAACCATCTATATATTGATATCCCTTTAATTTATTATGATCCTTATAAGTTCCCACACGGCCTCTTAGCCTTTCAAACATTGACTTACTTGAGGTAACAATAGCATGGCGGCTGTCCTTTACCGCATTTATCTTCATCCCTTCAGCCTCAATGAATTTCTGCTGTCCTGCTATAGTTTCTCCTTCCGGCAGCACAAGCTTAAAAACCATAATATCTTCTTCACTTAAAGAATCACCAGACTTCAACTTGTCATAGGCGGACATTATTTCAATTAGTCCATGCGATAATTTTGAACCGTGCTCGGAATGATCAAGCCCCCTATCTTCAGTGATTTTGATGGGCTTTTTGGGAACCTCTACAACTTCCTCAGAAGGTATCCATAAGTGTTGTTTCGGATCTGAATTATCCATTCATTTGCTCCCCCCTGTACTTTTTAATTCTGTAATCTAACGTGGAATGTGTGATGCCTACCGCTTTCGCCAACGATCTCAAGGAGACCCCCTTATTGTTCAAATCGCTAATTAGTTCCATGGCATCATCATTGCTACCCGAATACATTGTTTGTTGCTGAATGAAAATTGTTATAACATCCCCGGTGCTTAGTTCTTTATTAATAACGTATTTCTTTGCCGCAGCCTTTGTAAGCTCTTTTATTTGCGCTCCATTCAACCCTACGGTAATTTTGGACAATTTTTTATAATCGAGTGATTCGCTAATCGCATACTCATTCATCCACTTTTGAAGTAAAATCAATCGTTGCGCTTCATCTGGTAGTTCCAAAGTGATTGTGAGATTAAATCTCCGCCATATTGCTGGATCAAGTAAATGTTCATGGTTTGTGGCGGCTATCAACAATACATTAGCTGGCATATTATCGAAGTTCTGAAGCAAGGTGGTGACGACTCGTTTCAACTCCCCAAGCTCGTTAGAATCATCACGTTTTTTTGCTATTGCGTCAAACTCATCTAAAAACAGAATAATTCTTTGGTTTCGTACAGAGTCGAACACTTTTCTTAAGTTAGTACTGGTCTGACCTAAATATGATGAAACAAGGCCATCCAACCTAACATATGCTATTGGCAAACCCAGTGCGTGCCCGATGGCATACGCTGTCATCGTCTTTCCACATCCAGGTGGGCCACATAGCAACAATCTGTTTGCCGGTTCAATATTATGCTTTTTTAGGGCATCCGCATTTTTTTGTTCTTCAATTAACTGCTCCAATGCATTTTTCTGGGTTTCAGGTAATATTACATCCGCCAGTTTTATATCCGAATGAACAATTTCGTACAGTTCCAGCAGACTATCCTTGTCCCTTGGTGCTATTGCTTGGGATTGGGGTGCAAAACCAGCTGCGCTAACATTAAAACTAGGTTCAGATTTGCTTTTTTGCTTGGTTTCATATGCCTTTCGCAAACGGGCCGCCAAGGGGATATTACCCTTTTTCTCCTCATCTTTTATTAACTCATATACTGCATTGGCGAATTTACTTTCTTCGCCGGTACAATGAGAAACTATTAAGTTCTCAATCAAATTAGCCTTCATTATATTCC
>CAYWSF010000160.1:0-4852 GCA_964460725.1 uncultured Desulfosporosinus sp. | reverse complement strand
ACAGAATCCCACAGTATTACATGGGCCGCTGGCAGCATATTGGCTGGAGCATTATCATCAATTAAACGATGCCGATATCCTCGCGGCAATTGCCAATCATACATTAGGCAGACCGGGAATGTCTCCTTTGGAAATGCTGATCTATAGTGCTGATTTGACAGAACCCGGCCGTGATTTCCCTAAAGTAGACAAATTGCGCAAATCTTTGTATGATAATTTAAAAAAAGGTACATTGACCTGCATGGAGCAAACTTTAATATATTTGCGAAAAAGAAACAAACCGATTCATCCTTTAACCCAGTTGAGTTATGATGACTTACAAAGGAGGACAAATTTTGGAGCTCGATCAAAAAATGCTTAAGCAAGTGGTCAGTATTGCTGAAGAAAAAAAAGGCAGTGATATATGTTTTCTTAATTTAAAGGATATTTCCATGGTTACGGATTATTGTTTGATCATGACAGGAAATACAACCACTCAAGTTAAAGCCATAACCAATCATTTGGCAGAAAAGTTGCCGGAGATGGGCATTCCGGTTCTTCATATTGAAGGACTGCCGGCGGCCAAATGGGTCTTGATGGATTGTGGCGGCGATTTAGTCATTCATGTAATGACTCCTGATCAACGTGAATTTTATCAGCTTGAACGTCTGTGGAAAGATGCTGAAGCTGTCTCCTTTGATCCTAACGTGGTATAACTTTCCATGCCCGCGCTGGAAAGCAGTATAAACATTTAAACAAGTTACATTAGCGTAAGTGATTATCATCGATCGAGCACTTTTAATAAGGGTGACCACGGAAGCAACTCCCTCGTCCCTTTGGGGGGCCTGAAGGTACGTTGCCGGGATAAAAGGGGCAGAGGTCAAAGTCCCTCGTCCCTTTGGGGGCATGGGACTTATTTTAAGGGGGCAGTTTTATATGCAAGAGAAGTATTCATTTTCCAAGATTGAACCAAAATGGCGAGAATATTGGCAGAGGAATAAAGCCTTTAAAACAGAGGAATCTTCCTCCAAGCCGAAATATTATACCTTAGCTATGTTTCCTTATCCTTCGGGGGATTTGCACATGGGACATGTGCGTAATTACTCGATTGTGGACGTCATCGCCCGTTATAAAAAGATGCAGGGATTTAATGTCCTGCACCCCATCGGCTGGGATTCCTTTGGCTTGCCGGCGGAAAACGCCGCTATCAAGAACCAAACCCCTCCGGCGGAATGGACATGGCAAAACATTTCTAAAATGCGGCAACAGCTTCAAGAAATGGCCATCTCCTATGATTGGGACAGAGAAATAGCCACCAGCCACCCTGGTTATTATAAATGGACACAGTGGATGTTTTCCCAGTTGTATAAAAATGACTTAGCTTATAAAAAAATGTCCGGCGTGAACTGGTGTCCATCCTGCAGTACGGTACTTGCCAATGAACAAGTTGTGGATGGAGCTTGTGAACGCTGTCTTACTGAAGTAACGAAGAAAAACTTAGAACAGTGGTATTTCAAAATCACCGACTATGCGGAAGTATTACTTCAGGATTTAGATAAATTACCGGGGTGGCCTGATAAGGTAAAATCGATGCAGCGCAACTGGATTGGCCGTTCTGAAGGGGTAGAGGTTAAATTCGATTTGTTTGAGCATGCCGGCCAAATCCCTGTCTATACCACCCGCATCGATACTCTTTTTGGGGTAAGCAATGTGGTCTTGGCTCCGGAACATCCTTTGGTCAGAGAACTGGTCAGCGGAACGGAATATGAGACTAAAGTGCTGGCCTTCATCAAAAAAATGCAAGGACTCAATGAAATTGCCCGCACATCTGCGGAGGCAGAAAAAGAAGGCTTATTCATCGGAGCATATTGTCTTAATCCGTTGAGTGGAAAAAAGGTACCTATTTGGATTACCAACTACGTACTGCTCGAATATGGAACCGGTGCGGTCATGGGTGTACCTGCCCATGATGATCGGGACTTTGATTTTGCCAAGAAATATGACTTGGCGATTAATACGGTAATTGTTCCTGCAGGCAGTGCACCGGAGATGAAAGATCAACCGCTTAAGTCTGCTTATACGGAGGACGGAATTCTGGTTAATTCCGGGCCTTTCGACGGTCTCAGTATTAAAGATGCCCAGGATCAAATGGCAGATGAATTGGAACGCCTTGGTATGGGGCAGCGGAAAGTCAACTTCCGTTTACGGGACTGGCTGATTTCCCGGCAGCGCTATTGGGGCGCACCTATTCCGATTGTCTATTGCGAGTCCTGTGGCACAGTAGCGGTACCGGAGGAACAACTGCCGGTTATGCTTCCTACAGATGTCATCTTCAAATCCGGGGAAAATCCTTTAACAACATCCGAGTCATTTACCAAGACAACTTGCCCTCAGTGCGGCGGCGCTGCGCGGCGTGAGACAGATACAATGGATACCTTCGTTTGTTCTTCATGGTACTTTCTGCGCTATACCGACCCGCATAACGCGGATGTCCCTTTCGCCAAAGCTGCTGTGGATTATTGGATGAACGTGGATCAGTATGTCGGCGGGATAGAACATGCTATTCTGCACCTTCTTTATGCCCGCTTCTTTACCAAGGTCTTGCGGGATTTAGGCTACGTTAATGTGGATGAACCATTTAAAAACTTGCTTACTCAGGGGATGGTTTGCATGGATGGTTTCAAAATGTCCAAATCCAAAGGCAATATTGTAAACCCTGAGACCATTATTAATAAATATGGCGTGGATACGGCACGCTTATTTATCTTGTTTGCTGCTCCGCCGGATAAGGACCTGGAGTGGAGTGATCAAGGAGTTGAAGGGTGTTATCGCTTCCTCAACCGCGTTTGGCGGCTGGTTGTTCAATATCAGCCGATTATCAAGGAAACTGCCAATCAAACCTTGCCTGCCGACCTAACGGCGCATTGGAAAGGCTTGGATGCCGGCGGTAAGGAAATGCGCCGGCAAACTCACTCTGCTATTCAGAAGGTAACAACAGACGTTGGCACGCGTTTTAATTTTAACACAGCAATCAGTACAATTATGGAATGGGTCAATGCTTTGTACGTTTATAAGGAACAGCCGACGGCCGATGCAGCGGTCGGTAAGGAAGCAATTGAAGCGATTCTCTTACTCCTGGCACCTTTTGCTCCTCATATTACAGAAGAGTTATGGGCGGAAATTGGGCATACCGACAGCATTCATAACCAATCGTGGCCCAAGGTGGATAAAGACGCTTTGGTACAAGCGCAAAAGACAATCGTCATTCAGGTAAACGGTAAACTGCGCGACCGGATGGTTGTAGCTGCGGACATTTCTAAGACAGAATTGGAAAAAACAGCCCTTGCCCAACCGGCAATCAATGAATGGATCCAAGGAAAAAATATTGTTAAAGTTATTACGGTGCCGGGTAAGCTGGTAAATATCGTAGTTAAGTAGAGTACTTGTACGATACGGCACTATAAAAATATCGTAGTGAAGTAGGTACTTTGTACGATACGGCACTATACGGACACATGATGCATCACATATCGCGACATGTGATGCGACACCTGCTGCAATTATCACTCGACTTCATATAAAAATTGCCGGCAAAGTCTTAAAGTAGAAAATTTTGCCGGCAGCATGTTATCTTTCTCAATATTTGGTAAGACTATTGATTAATACCAGATAGTTGAGAAAGAGGTTTTTGCTGTGCCCTGCGACCTAACAATACCCAAATTCAATGCACATACAAATGCACATATCAAGTCGGTATTAGCCGTTTGCACCCTGTTCATCTGCTTGGTGGGGTACACTTTTAATGCAGCGGCCGCTAAAGAACCGCTGCCGAGCCCTCAAGAAACCGTACCCTTGCTTTTGAATTCGGGGGAGGTGCAAACTGCAGAAGCAGAAATCAGTATCCTCCTGTGGTTTGAAAATGGCGATATTCCCTATGAAACCTTGATAAAACGACCAATGCCGGATTGGACATGGACATATAATGAGCTGCAGGTAGGAAATAAATATGCAGCAGTGACGCTTTCCGGTCATAGAACAATCAATAAGAATGAGGAAATTAATCTTTACAATTGGTATATAGCCATGGCACCGGTACTTGCCAAAACCGGCGGTATGATTTATATTGATGAACGTGTTGCTCAGACAATGGATATTTCCGCCTATCTGAGCAAAACCAATGCTCACCCTGCTCAGTGGGTTTCCACCGACAACCTGCTTTCCATTGCTGCCCATCAGAATCACTTTTTGACGAGTGTATTAGCCGGGCAAGATAAGATTAACATACAACTGCTCAGTCGTGGGAAGAATAATACTGGACAAACCGTCTTGGCCATTCCTGCATTGCTGCAAGAGTTTTAATCTTAAAATAATCGAAATAATAGTAACGGTTCAATAATAGATATAGTCAAAATAATAAGAAGAAATAACCAGGCGTGGAGAATGAACACCAGTCAGGAAGTAATAAGAGTTAAGGACAGGGGATGTTAAAGCTTGAGTAAATTTCTGATCACCGGCGGCAAACCGCTGGAGGGAACAATAACCGTGAGCGGGGCAAAAAATGCCGTACTGCCAATACTGGCAGCGAGCTTGATGTGTGCGGAACCCATTCAACTGGATGCCGCTCCGGATTTGCTGGACGTAGACGTTATGAATCAAATAATTTCGGCTTTGGGTGCAACTGTCGAGCGCAATGGCTCAAGCCTTAAAATACATGCCCGTGAGATCAAGCGTATAGATGTTCCCTATGAACTTGTTTCTCAAATGAGGGCGTCCATTGTCACCATGGGACCGCTCCTGGCCCTTAACGGCCGTGTGCGGATCTCTTATCCGGGCGGATGTGCCATCGGCTCCCGCCCAATTAATTTGCATATCA
>CAYWSF010000159.1:0-4856 GCA_964460725.1 uncultured Desulfosporosinus sp. | reverse complement strand
AGAAAATAAAGGATAGCTATATATAAACCAGTGAGAGAGAAAAAACAAACTAAAATGCAAGAAATAGCGAGTTGACTCTACTATATATGGTGTGGTTAAATAAAATCTATACTACATCTTGGGGGTGACAGCGTGCATTGTCCGTTCTGTGGCAACGAGGATACAAAAGTTCAAGACTCACGTCAGATTGAGGAAGGAACGGCAGTCCGAAGACGCAGGGAATGCGAACTTTGTTTTCGTCGCTTTACTACATTTGAAAGATTTGAGGATGCTCCGCTCATTATTGTAAAAAAAGGAGGTAGGCGTGAAGAGTTTTCTCGTTCTAAAATGATTGCGGGCATGTTAAGAGCCTGTAAAAAAAGGCCGGTTTCTATGGAACAAATTGATAATGCAGCCTACATTATAGAAAAAACCTTGCGGAACAGTAATGAACGTGAAGTGCCAAGCGCTCAGGTAGGGGAAGCGGTGTTGCAACAGCTATTTCACATAGACGAAGTAGCTTATATACGTTTCGCTTCCGTTTATCGTGAGTTTCAGGATATACAACGTTTTATGGAGGAACTACAAGAACTTATGGAAAAACGGGGGACTATTTAAGGGAGAACATTATGACTGTATTTTCATTTTCACCTCGCTGATTTCGGATTGACGTTCGGAACTGCTCCTGCAGGCGGCGCGGAGAAATTCAATCAAATGCAATGACAGAGGTAAAAGAATTAAAAAATGATAAGTAAATTAATAGGTATGTTTATGAATAAAGTAATGGGGCAAATAATGAGTACGATAGGGACTAAGCTAATCGGCATAATATTTAAAGAAATAATTAGTAAAAGAAAAAGGTAAAAAAGTAAAATTAAAGTAAAAAAGTAATAAGGAAAAAGGAAAAAAGAAAAAAGAAATAGGAAAAACGAAAAAGGAAATAGGAAAAACGAAAATAGAAATAGGAAAATAGGAAAATAGGAAAATAGGAAAATAAGAAAAAACGAAAAAAGGAAAAACGAGGGCTTGGCTAAGCCCGTCAGGACGGCAAAAGTGGGTCCTAAGGAATATCGCAAGGGTTTGTGTATTGCTTAGGGAGTAACCGGCGCTTATCCCCCACATTTAGAGGTTGGGGGATAAGCGCTGAGATTTGATAAATAATACAAATATGTAGATAAAATATGAGGAGAAAGTAGGGATCACTTGAACTTTGAAGGACAAGCACCACAAACCTGGCCTAAAGTTAAGCTCACGCCGAATGCGAGCGTAGTATTGGCAAGGCGGTATTTAAAACAAGCAAACGGGCAAGTAATCGAAACAGCGGAAGATATGCTTTATCGCGTAGCTTGTGTGGTGGCGGGTATTGAATTAGATAAATATGGCAAAAGCAAAAAAGATACTGATGCTTTGGCTAAAGAATATTACACGATGATGGCCAACCTCGAATTCATGCCAAATTCGCCGACGCTGATGAATGCCGGCCGGGATCTCGGACAATTAAGTGCCTGTTTTGTCTTGCCGGTAGAAGACAGCATGGAGGATATTTTTGATGCTATAAAAAATGCCGCCATTATTCATAAATCCGGCGGCGGAACCGGTTTTAGCTTTTCCCGTTTGCGTCCCAAAAATAGTGCGGTTCGCTCAACCGGTGGGGTGGCCTCCGGTCCGGTTTCCTTTATGCGCGTTTTTAATTCCGCTACGGAAGCGGTTAAGCAAGGCGGAACGCGGCGCGGTGCCAATATGGGCATTCTGCGTGTGGACCATCCAGACATAGTAGAATTCATCCAGTGTAAAGAAGATAATAAAGATATAACAAACTTTAATATTTCCATCGGGGTCACGGAAGATTTTATGCTGGCCGTGCGTGAAGGCTGTTCTTATGAGCTCATTGATCCGCATACGAGGGCCGTGGCAGGGGAATTATCGGCACCGGAAATATTTAATAAAATTGTTGATCATGCCTGGCAGAATGGGGAACCTGGCATAATTTTCCTTGACCGTTTAAATAAAGGGAACCCTACTCCCCTGCAAGGCGAGATTGAAGCGACCAATCCTTGTGTCACGGGCGACACTTGGATTATGACCGACCATGGTCCGGCCCAAGTTAAAACTGTCTTAGGGCAGCAACTGGAACTCGTTTTAAATGGACAGCATCACAGCACCGCCCAGGAGGGCTTTTTCTCCACCGGGACAAAGCCCGTTATATCAGTAAAGACTGAACGGGGGTATACGATTAAACTAACGGCGGATCATCCGGTGCGTGTGGGGGAGCGGGTGACACGAGCAAATATTACGGAAGCTTGGAAACCGGCCGGTGAACTGCAACCACACGATCAGCTGATCCTTTGTAATAATCGTGGGATTTATTGGAAGGGCAAGGGAAGTTATGAAGAAGGATATATTTTAGGACTGCTATTAGTGGATGGAACTTTAAATGACGACAGCGGGATCATCTCAGTTTGGGGCGATGACGCAGAAGCCCAGTCGATGATTTATGCTGCAGATAAGGCCGTCTCTCGTCTTTTGCCAAAGCCCGGTGAATCTAAAGGTTTCCAGAAGGTAAGCGGTGAAAGAACAGAATATCGCCTGCAGTTAGCGGCCTTACGTGATTTGGCGGCTGAGTATGCTATTTTTCCCCAGGAGAAAAGGCTTACTGAGGAGTTGGAGAAAACAAGCTCCAATTTTCATAGGGGCTTGCTCAGGGCGCTCTTTGATGCAGAAGGAAGCGTAGAGGGCAGTCAAGAAAAGGGGGTATTTGTCAAGTTATGCCATAAGGACCTCTCAGGGCTGAAAATAGTCCAGCGCATGCTGCATCGTTTAGGTATGGCTTCGACAATTTACGAGGACCGCCGGTCTGCCCAGTCTGCCGGTGATCAGTCCCTGCCTGACGGCAGTGGTCAAGAAAAATCGCCGGAGGGTGGCCGGCAGGACAATCAATTTCCGGACGGTCAAGTTTCGGACGGTCAAGTTCCCGACAATCAAATTCAGGACGTTCAGGTTCCGGTCGGACACGAACTGGTATTAGCGAACGATAATATATTAATATTTGTCGAGGTTATTGGGTTTAGTAACATAAAGAAAAAGCAAACTCTTGCAGATCGCCGTCAGGCCTATCAGAGTGTTTTAAATAAAGAGCGCTTTCTGACCGCAGTAACGGAATGTCTTCCGGCCGGGGAAGAGGAGGTTTATGATGTCCAGGTACCAGGGGTTAATGCCTTTAATGCAAATGGGATCTATGTACATAATTGTGGCGAGCAGCCCTTGCTGCCGAATGAAGCCTGTAACCTAGGCTCCATCAATCTCAAGTTAATGGTAACTGAGAAAGACGGGAAAATGGCGATCAACTGGGAGCGTTTAAGTAAGGTAGTGCGCTTGTCCGTTCGTTTTCTGGATGACGTGATTGATGTGAATCAGTATCCACTGCCCATCATTGACCAGGTGGTGAAAGGGAACCGGAAAATCGGGTTGGGCGTAATGGGCTTTGCCGACATGCTTATTTTGCTGCAAACATCCTATGCCTCAGAAGAAGCGGTTGAATATGCAGAGAAAGTTATGAAATTTATCCAAACGGAAGCACGTATTGAGTCTCAACGCTTGGCGGAGGAACGAGGGGTCTTCCCGAACTTTGAAGGTTCAGTTTATGACGGAAAAATGAAACTGCGCAATGCCACCTTGACGACGATTGCTCCGACTGGGACCATATCGATGATTTGTGGAGCTTCCAGCGGGGTAGAACCGCTTTTTGCCATTGCCTATACCAAAACAGTGATGGACGGCACGGCTTTAGTCGAGGTCAATCCCCTTTTTGAAGCGTTTGCCAAGGAATATGACTTTTATTCCCCGGAATTAATGCTGAAGATCGCCGAACAGGGCAGTGTCCAGGGTTTATCGGAAGTCCCGAACTGGGCACAGGCAGCTTTTAACACGGCTCAGGAGATCGCCCCGGAATGGCATATTCGAATTCAGGCGGCCTTCCAAAAATACACAGATAATGCGGTATCAAAAACGATTAACTTTGCTAATTCTGCGACGCGCGAAGACATTGCCGAGGCCTATCGTTTGGCATATGAACTGAACTGCAAAGGTTTAACAGTTTATCGCGACGGCAGCCGGGATGAGCAGGTTCTTTCCACAGGAACATCGGGAACCGCAGCAGCACAAGCCGAATTAGCAGACGAAGAGACTGTTCCGCAAACGCCGTTTATTCCGCAAGTGAACACCGTCTTTCCGCGGCCACGACCGACCACTACGATCGGGTTCACGGAAAAAATAAAAATTGGCTGCGGCAACCTCTATGTCAGTGTCAATGAGGACGAGAAAGGGATTTGTGAAGTTTTTACAAATACCGGCCGGGCCGGGGGCTGCGCCTCTCAATCGGAAGCTACCGCTCGTTTGATCTCAATTGCTTTGCGTTCCGGCCTGTGTGTCGACACCATTACGGAACAGATCAAAGGTATTCGTTGCCCGGCTTGTATCCGGCGCGAAGGAGTCAACGTGACATCCTGTCCCGATGCCATTGCCATTGTGATTAAAAAATATAATGAAGTTGGAATTTCCAAGGGAAAAATCGGTGGCCAGGGAAAAATAGCGAAAGTTGTCAAGCCGAAAGCTCTCCGGCAAAGAAAATCCGCTGACGAAAAGACAATCGATAAAAGAGACCGGACAAATTTTAGTTCGGCAAATGCCTGCCCGGAATGTGGTATGCCTATTAATCATGAAAGCGGCTGTGTGGTGTGTACGCATTGTGGTTATTCTAAGTGTGGGTAGGGGTTTATGTTCGCTGATAATAAAGTCTGTCACTGAATAATAAAGTCGGAGACTATTGGACAACTGGTATTGACTTTAAAAAAAATTAATAAATATCAGGACTAACCAAA
>CAYWSF010000158.1:3993-4871 GCA_964460725.1 uncultured Desulfosporosinus sp. | reverse complement strand
GAGAAAGAACTAAAGGATAAGATCAAGAGTCAGCAAAAAGTGGTTAAGAGCTTGTGTAAAAATATGGAGAAGGGTGATCTTAAGAGTTGGACTAAGGACCGGGCGGCTCTGCAGGTTTACCTGAAGGAACAGGAAACCTTATTGGAAGAAATGCAGAAGCTGGTCGATGAATTCGGAATGCGCGAATATGTAGAAAATGGCGACTTTGCAGAACAATTGCTTGCTCATTGTGATCGCCTAGAAGTAGACGTTAAAGGAGACTATCCCATTTATGAGATGTTTCCGTTCAAGGTCAGGATTGATATCGAGAATTTGGACTTATATCTGGATCGAAAACGGGTCCAGTGCTTGCGTCCGCTGGCCTTCGTTCAGAATGTTAAGACCGGTAGGGATAAACTTTTAAAGGCTGCTTTTGATCCCAGGGTTTTTGTCAGAGAGCTTGCCACAGCTTATGACCTAATGCTGTTAAAGCAAAACCAGGGAAAAACACCAATCTCGAAAGAAGGGGATATCTATTTGCGGAATCTTTACACCCTCTTAACCCCGATGCGTCGCTTCCGGAAAGATTATGACATGCAGAGTTTCGCTTTTGACCTGGCAAGGCTATATGCTTCTGACCTGCGTACCAGTGAGGATGGACGGCAGTTTCAATTTGGCCCCAGTCGTAATAATAACAAGGCTATCCGTATCCTGGATCAGGATGGCCGTGAGCAGCATTTAGCAACCATCCGTTTTTTCGGGACAGCAGCCCTTGAGTCGGATTAAATCCGAAATCCGAAATCAGATATCTGGTACCCAACACCCAACACCCGACCTCTAACCTTTAACCTCTAACTTCTACATGGGGGGTATCGTTTTGGAAAATGACATCAAAGTAG
>CAYWSF010000158.1:0-3983 GCA_964460725.1 uncultured Desulfosporosinus sp. | reverse complement strand
GAAATCGGACATCTGACATCCGACATCTGATATCTGGTACCCAACACCCGACTTCTAACTTCTAACTTCTAACCTCTAACTTCTAACATGGGGGGTACTTGTTTTGGAAAATGACATCAAATCAGCCATAGCTAACTTAATGAAGGGTCAGCCTCCGGGTAATCGTGAAATTCTGCAGGAAATATCGGTAGGCAGTGAGTTTATCATGGATTTTTGGAAGGAAAAATACCTGGCTGACTACTTGGCCAGGGGTGGCAGTAAGATAAAGTTCGTGACGGGCCGTGCTGGAAGCGGGAAGACCCATTTCCTGGAGGTATTGGCCATGGAAGCAGAAAAGATGGGCTATATCCCGGTTAGTCTCTCAGCCCGGCAAATCTGGCTCCATGATTTTAAGGAAATCTATATAGCCATTTTGCACCAGGTTCATCTGCCGGAACGCTTGCAATTCTGCAGTCACGAGGTTATCCGGCAGTTGGGGTATGATCCTGAGATTATCCCGGAAGGTATTAGTTTTGCGGATTACTTATCCGGTCAGGGACAGCTGGATCCGTTAACCAAGCGGGAGATAAGGCAGCAGCTGGATAGGCTCTTTCTGGCTAATCCCCTGATTGATAATAATTTTGCCTTGGCCTGCGCCTTGTTGACCGGTGGAATTTTGGGACATCCCATGTTGGAAGAAGCCAACAGTAAGCTGTTGATGTTGTGGCTGGAAGGAAGTCGGGAAGCCAAACTACCCTCCCTGCGCCGCCTGGGTTTGTCTCCGAGTAAAATCACCAAATATAATGCCAGGCACATGCTGCGTTCACTAGTAGAGGTTTGCCGTTTGGCAGGATTTAAGGGTCTGGTGATCTCGATCGATAATATGGAAGTATTGGTGAGTGCAAATAGTGAAGAAACCATTCGTTATACCCGCATGAAACGGGAAGACGCTTATGAAAGTATTCGTGAATTGATTGATGAAATAGATACCTTAAAGCATACCATGTTCGTTTTTTCCTTTGATCGTAGTCTTATGGATGATGATATCAAAGGCTTGAAGTCTTATCAGGCCTTGTGGATGCGTATCCAAAATGAAATTGAAAGCCAACGTTTTAACCGTTTTGCCGACATTGTGGATCTGGACTGTCTGATTGATGAAGTCTATACTCCGGAAAATATCCTCAAAATGTCCACCCGTCTGGGCCAGGTCATAAACCGCTTTAATGCGGGTGCTGCTCATATAAGCTGGAATATGGCGGAAGAACTTCATGCCCGGTCCCGCTTCGGCAAAGTTTCCTTGCCAAGGAAAGTAGTCCTGACTACCATACAGGGAGGAGAAGAATAATGGATTTTGAAGCACAGAGAGTCATTGAGGCCTTGCGTTCGGGAGTGTCTTCCCGGGCGGTTGGACATTACTTCTCCTCTGCCCGTCCGGAATTAATGGGGCAGATCTCGCGTAGGTTAGACCAGGTCAGGGACAGCGGAGAATCCGGCGGTATGGTTGTAACCGGGAAGTACGGAGAGGGAAAAACCCACCTTTTGAATACGGTGTTTAACTTAGCCCATAGTAATAATATGGTGGTTAGCCTGATATCCCTCAGTAAGGAGACACCATTTGATAAGCTTTATCTCGTTTATCAGAAACTGGTTAGCAATACGTACCTGCCCGGGCGTCTGCAACCGGGATTTGAACATGCAGTACAAGATATTACTCCGAATAATCCAAACGCTTTGGATTTGCTCTCCTTTAGCAGTAAGCACTTGGAAACCGATAAGTTGTTTTATGTTTTGCGCTCCTTTTTGCATGTTGATGATCAAGATGAAAAATACTTACTTATGGCAGATCTCGAGGGTGATTTTATTAATAACGCCCTCTTGCGGAAGATCTATAAACGGATTTTTGCCCAGACAGTCAAGTATTCCGTAACTTTTACTAAAACGCGTCACAGCATGGACTACTTTGCCTTTTTAAGTCGCCTTTTTAAGCTGCTGGATTACAATGGTTGGGTTATCCTCTTTGATGAAACTGAATTAGTAGGTCGTCTGGGCAAAAAGGCCCGCCTCAAAGCCTATAATAATATGGCAGCTTTCTTGTTTCCTGAGAAATATTCCAGTCTGGAATCCACTTTTACCATGTTTGCTTTAGGTTCATCGTATCAAGAGGATGTCATAGAGTCCAAGCATGAGTATGAAAACCTCGCCACAACTTATGTTGATCGTGCCCAACGGGAGCCGATTGAAAAGGTACTCAACGCAATTATTGCCGCCCCCCAACTTCAACCTTTGAACCAGGATGAAATTTTAGACGTTCTTCAACAGGTCCAGGATTTTCACGGCCGAGCCTATGACTGGCAGCCTAAAATTGATGTAAGGGAAATACTTCAAGCCTCGGAACACCGCGGCTACCTGTTAAGAACCAGAATTCGTGCAGCCGTAGAAGTGCTCGACCAACTTTATCAGTACGGGCAGGCCGGGAATATTCAAATTAATGCCCTGGGAGAGCCACACTATCAAGAGGAGGAATTACCTTCCTTGGATTGTTGTATCGACGACGCTCATTCTTGAGGAAGCTTACGTTTATCACTAAAAAACCTTCTGTGTCTGCTATCTCTATTTGCAGCAGCTCCTTTCTTTATTGAAAAAGAATGGATTTATGTGGTACACTATTTTTACGGATTAATAAGGGGGGGGGTTAGCGATAGATAGCTTGGAACTGATTCTGAAAAAACTAGATCGCATGGAAGAGGACATACATGGTCTCAAAGAGAACATGCATGGTCTCAAAGATGGTCAAGCGAAAATGGAATCCGACATTAAGGCACTCAGAGCAGAAAGTAGAGAAACTCAAAGAAGATTAGATGGACTTTCCGCGAAAGTGGATTTGACCTGGCAGGCTGTGTCGGAACTCCGTGTTGACGGCGTGAAACTGGATAGGCTTCAGAAAAGAGTCGAAATCATGGAAAAGAAGTGCGGAATGATAAGTTAAGAGGGAGATAGGAACAATGTTTATATAGAAAAACGAGGGCTATTTGATTAACCCTCGTTTTGCATATGCCATATAAACCTTAATTGTGATTCGAAATAATTATATTTTGCTTCCGTTTTTAAGGTGTTCCTCAGCAAATTGAATCATTCGTTTGGTCATCTGACCACCTACGGAACCATTTTCCCGACTTGTGCGGTCGCCACCGAGTTGGAGACCCATTTCGTTCGCTACTTCATACTTAAATTGATCTAACTTCTGTGAAGCGCCTTGAGCTGCCGGTGTATTAGTGTTTCTTTCGCCTGCCATTATGGGTACCCCCTTTTATTGTTGAAAATTTCAATGAATTTTTTTAATTCATTGAATCTATCATATCCATATAGAGAAAATTAACCCTGGTAATTTATATCATAAAAGCTACATTTAGCTTGTGAATCGTGAAGACCTTATTATTACGGCAGGGACCTTTATTTTTTAAACGCAGAAGATAATGTCCGCCTCAACTAAATAACAGTCCAATACCACAGCGAGCTTTTGGCATGGGCATCGATAAATCCAACGTGTACTTTATCGTCCATTATAATATGCCGAAAAATTTGGAAAGCTATTATCAAGAAGCAGGCAGAGCAGGATGTGATGTTTTTATTGTCTGGAATGGGAGGAGTAAGTCTGAAAGAAATGCTTTCATGACGTTTTGTGCCTCAAGAAAGGAATGGCTATAGATATGGAATCAAAACAAAAGGCGATCCTGATAGGTGTTCATCTGAACAATCAGCCGGACTTTGCATGCTCAATGGAAGAATTATTTAACTTGGCTGAAGCTTGTGAGATAGAGGTCGTTGGTGAACAGAGCCAAAATTTGAATGCCGTGAATCCGACCCATTATATCGGTAAGGGGAAAATTGGAGAAGTAGCAGCATTACTGAAGGAGCAAAGTGCCGAACTGGTGATTTGCAACGATGAATTATCTCCTTCGCAAATTCGCAACCTGGAGTCACTTTTAGATTGCAAAGTGATCGAC
>CAYWSF010000157.1:0-4905 GCA_964460725.1 uncultured Desulfosporosinus sp. | reverse complement strand
TATCTTTTTGCCGGTTAATGTTTGTTCTATTTCGTCAACCGTGATTTTTTGAAAGGATCTGTACTTTTCGGGATAGAGTTCATCTTGATTATTTTTGCCAACCACAGCAATGAGTTTTTTGCAGTGAGGACGGAACTTTTCCAAATTGCGGGCACCAAAAAAGCCGACATAGATGACATCCCAACTTTCATCAATGTCATTGCAATCCATCAGCACGGGCTGAATATTTGTGATCTTCCGGTTTTCAACACACTTCCTCAGGGCATCAATGGCTTCCCTGTTAATATCTATGCAGGTAATGCTTTTGATGTATTTAGAAAGCTCCAAATCTACAAGCCCCAAGCCGCAGCCAATATCGCAGAATGTAGAATAGCCTGCCAATCGGGGGGCAATCAAATCTGCGATACTTTTAAAAAAACCTGAATAATCATTTGCTTCCTGATACCATCGGATCGTATTCGAATTCCATTCTAAATTCATTGTTTATTGCCCCTCTGTATTTTTTTATTTAAAGGAAACCTTTTGCCTGGCGGTAAATATCTTTCAGGGCTTCAGTAAATCTTCTGTTATCGTCTGACCGATACGCAAACAGTTGCGCAGTCTCAGAAGGGTATTGTCAAGCTTCTCAATGACAGCAAGGCTTTGCCTTTCTTCGTCAGAAATCTCGATCACTTTAGCTATGCCGCCGTTTTTAATAACGATACGTTTATCTGCGCTGAGTGCCAGCAGAGGATCATGGGTGGAAACAAAGATAATCTTTTCTCTTGTGGCTAAAAGGGCGATGGCCTGGCGCCTGTCGATACCGGCGTTTTCGATTTCGTCAATCAGGACGATTGGGGAATCGCTCATATAGGCAGTGTCCGCAATCATCAGGGCCCTGGATTGTCCTCCGCTGAGCTGGGTCACTTTTGTATCTCCGGAAAATTCTTCGCCCGCCAGCTCATTGGCACAAAGAAAACATTTTTCTACCACCCCATTGATGTCGGGCGTCAGTCTGCTTTTGGCGTGCATTTCCAAAAATTCACGGACGGTCAGGTCCATGACAAAATTCATATTTTGCGAAAGCTGTGCTACCAGCTTGCCGTCCATCTCAAAACGTCTAAGGTCATCAAGCTCGGCTCCGTTCACCAGTATTTGCCTGCCGGTAGGAGTGTCTTTTTGAGCCAGGCATTCAATGTCGTTTAATAATCTGCTCTTGCCTGATCCCGTCGGGCCCACAATGCTGATAACCTCACCGCAGGAAATGGTAAGGCTGATATTTTCCGGCTCCTTTGATTTATCATAGCCCCCATTAATAGTTATAGAGGAGACATCAGCAACGGTAGTTTCCGACCGGGTAAACGTTTCAAGAAAAACACAAAAGTGCTGCAGTACGGCATATCTGTCCAGGCCGAATTCTTCAAGGATTTCATCATCCACTTTCTCCAGAGCCTGGGATAACGGGAGTTCCTTGTCAATGCCGCCCAAACGGAAATTAGCCAGAAAGTCTGCAGCAAGAGGATATTCCAGTAATATATCCGCCAGAGGCTTGCTGTTTATAAGAGTCATAAAATCTTGTACCGGCATATTTAATTAAACACCATCTTCCTCATCATTCCCATTTGATAGAGTTCGCCTATCTTTGTTTCTCCTGTGCAGTAGGAGCAAACCGCTGCGGGAGTTGTGAATCGCAGCTTCTTATCCCGGAGGGTATGAATATCCCTGGCTTGCTGCAAATATTTTGCCAGCAGAAATGTACCTTGTCCCGTAATGCCATTGACAAATACGACCTTTGCTGATGAATTCACTTGCCTGATATTAAAGGCAAATACTTCCCGTTCTGCCTGGGAAATAATATCGCCTTTTGTTACTACAACGATGTCGGCGAATTTTAGCATGGGGCCTATTTTTCGCGGCGTGTTTACTCCTGACAAATTATCGATCACGCAAATGGAAAGAACTCCTCTAATGTAAGGAGAACAGCGGTTGCAAAGACCGGCACTCTCCGTTATGAGCAGTTCAAAGCCGGACTGCAAAGCCCATTGAACAGCATCCTCAATATTGCTGACAAAATAGTGATCGGGACATATTTTGCCGGAAAACCCTGTATGAACGGGAATCCCCGCTTCCTCATAGCACAGGTTGTCAAAGGAAGTGAGACAATCAAATTTCACAACCCCAATACTGCCTTTTGACAAATTCATACATTCGATCAGTTTCAAAATAACAGATGTCTTTCCCGAGGAGGGCGGTCCGGCAACGGTTATGAGCTTCATAGCAGACCTCCTTTGTGATTTGGTTATCTGGTATGGTATGCGATTATAGTTATTATACATTGAGCTACATTAGACTACCAAGTTTTAGTTATGTAGGGATTTAGCGGTTTATGTTCATATCGTCGGACGATATATCTATGCTCATGCAGCTGTTTAGCACAACATGGGGTCCTTGCTCATACAAGGGTTTATGACGCACGCGTTAAATGTAGTTGACCTTCATAGCAGATTTACTGTACAATCAGTCATGTTATCTTATATTAGAACGAGTTATGCAACGTCTTGCACCATGTAGAATTCAGACTAACTTTTGTTTGGTTATGATTGCCTGTGTTCATTGACATATCCTTTGGAAACAAGTATAATTTTTATGAATGTTGGGGGAGGGCGATTTTTCCGCTGAATTCAAAAGATTTCGTTGGAAATAGAACCTTCTGTTTGGAAAAGGTGGAAAGGGAATGGAACAGTCGAAGAGGAAAACCATGGTCATGATTGGACTGGGGATTATTCTTATTGTTACTATTATTTTTTCCTTTTGGCTTGGTCGCTACCCAATTTCCACCAAAGAGCTTTTTGGCATTTTATTCTCCAAAATCTATTACGTTGACCCGTTTTGGACCGATCAAACTGAAGCCATTCTATTTAACGTTCGCCTGCCCCGTATTTTGCTGGGCTGCATGGTTGGTTGCTGCCTTTCCGCTGCCGGAGCAGCCTATCAGGGAATATTTCAAAATCCGATGGCGGCTCCGGATATTTTAGGAGCCTCGGCCGGAGCGGCCTTTGGAGCAGCCTTAGCCATCTTGTATTACGGTAATAGCCATATGATCACAGTTAGTGCTTTTATTTTCAGCTTGCTTAGCGTCGCCTTGGTCTACTTTGTCAGCAAGAGGGCTAAAGGCATGCACATATTGGGGTTGATCCTGTCAGGGATTATGGTCAGCTCCCTTTTTTCTGCGGCGACATCCTACATAAAATTGGTCGCAGATCCCAATGATCAGCTGCCGGCCATTACTTATTGGCTGATTGGCAGTTTGGCGGGAGCTAAGATGAGCCAAATTCAGTTTGCAATCGTTCCCATGGCCGTAGGACTGGTGGCTTTGCTGCTTTTTAGATGGCAGCTTGATGTTCTTACTATGGGCGACGACGAGGCCAAGACAATGGGGGTCCATGTCAAGCGCATACGATTGCTTGTTATTATTTGCGCAACTCTGGTTACTGCAGCAAGTGTATCCGTTAGCGGAATGATCGGTTGGGTCGGCTTGGTTATTCCCCATCTGACTAGAAAGCTGGTAGGAAACAATTACAAGTATCTCATACCGGCAACCATGCTGTCCGGGGCCATTTTCCTACTGCTTGTGGATAATGTCTCAAGGAATCTGCTGACTACGGAAATTCCACTCGGTATCCTGACTGCCTTTATCGGAGCTCCTTTTTTCATCTATCTAATCACAAGAAAGGGGGAGACATATTGAGTATTGAAGTTAAAGATCTTTCCTTCAGCTATACAACAGACCGGCTTATTCTGGCTGACGTTAGTTTTGTGGCCAAGGATAATCAGTTATTATCTGTCCTTGGGCCTAATGGGGTCGGAAAAAGCACACTGTTCCGCTGTATCCTTGGTTTACTTAGCGGATACAAGGGTACGATATGTATCAATGGCCATAACATCAAGGGGCTGGATATCAGGGCAATGGCCAGACTGATTGCCTATATCCCTCAATCTCACTATCCGTCCTTTAACTTCAGCGTCTTTGATATGGTACTCATGGGTACCTCCATTCATGTTTCCACTGTCTCCAGTCCCGGCAAAGAACAGATTCGGCTTGTGGAGTACGCCTTGGAGAGACTGGGGATTAGTCATCTGAAAAACCGCGGCTACACCCAAATCAGCGGCGGTGAACAGCAGCTTGTCCTGATGGCCCGTGCTTTGGTGCAGGAGGCGAAAGTTCTTATTTTGGATGAACCCACGGCTAATTTGGATTTTGGTAATCAGGTGCGAGTTCTGACGGAAATAAAGTCCCTGGCGAAAGAGGGCTATACCATCATCCAATCAACTCACAACCCTGATCAGACCTTTTTGTTTTCGGACACAGTAATGGCCATTAAAGATGGAAAGTTGCTGACAATTGGTACACCGGCAGAGATTTTTACGAAACAGCTGATTCAGACACTTTATGGTGTGGATGTTGAGATGCAAAGTCTGTGTGATGGAAAAGCAAGAGCCTGCGTACCTAAATGTATTATCTCCTAATGATTATGACCTGAAATTTGGTCTTATCATAGTTTATTAATTAGGGAGGAATTTTAATGAGAACGAAAAGACTTATCTCAGGGTTGCTCGTAGTTTTCCTGATCTTATCCATGGCAGTCGGCTGCAGCAAAAGCAGTACATCGTCTAATGCGCCTCCGGAAACTGCGGACAAGACCGGGAGCATCACCTTTACTGACTCCGCAGGACGCCAGGTAGAACTTCCCGCTGAAATTACCAGGATTGTACCTTCCGGTCAACTTGCTCAAATTGTGCTTTTTGCCTTAGCGCCAGATATGTTTGCCGGAATTTCCAACAAATGGTCCTCGAGTGCAGAAAAGTTTTTGGATACTAAATACTACAATCTTCCCGTCCTTGGACAGTTCTACGGAGCCCAAAACC
>CAYWSF010000156.1:0-4912 GCA_964460725.1 uncultured Desulfosporosinus sp. | reverse complement strand
TAAGTGAGGATATTGTTCCAAACGGTATGATAAAAGTTACCAACATCAAAAGGAAATAGTCGATAATGTTTCTGACGGGTCCCGAAGGGGTATCCCGTTTTTATTATTTAAGTCTTCCCCTCCCAAGATGGGACAAAATTGAGCAGGCCCCGGACCTTGGAGCTGATCGAAGGTTTCAGGCGCCTTTTGGCATGGAGAGTATAAATTAATGTTATCATCTAAATATTGGCAGGTATTTCCCGTACCCTTCTGCTTCCATATTTTCTTTGGGGATAAAGCGAAGAGAGGCGCTGTTGATACAGTAGCGGAGTCCGCCGGACTCCTTTGGACCATCAGGGAAAACATGACCAAGATGATTGTTGCCTACGCGGCTTCTGACTTCTTCCCGTACCATTCCCCACGATTTGTCCAATGCAGTATTAATAACTGAGGGATCAATAGGCTTTGAAAAGGAAGGCCAGCCACAGGAATCAAATTTGTCTGCAGAAGAAAACAGGGGCTCACCGGTTACGATGTCCACATAAATCCCAGGAGAAAACTGATTATAATATTCATTTTGATAAGGCTCTTCCGTAGCATTTTCCCGGATTACCCGGTATTGGAGCGGCGTCAGCTTCTTTCTAAGCTCTGCCTCTTCTGGAATAGAGTAGTCCGACGGATTGACAATGGCTTGGCGTGCCCTATCGAAGGCACCTCTTCCAATATGGCAATAGCCGTTTGGATTCTTGGTCAGGTAATCCTGGTGATATTCCTCAGCTGGAAAGTAATTCTTCAATGGTTTAATCTCGACAGCAATGGGCTTGTCATATTTCCTTTGAAGGTCTGTAATTGCAGCCAGGATGATTGGTTCATCTTTCGGATCCACATAATAGATTCCTGTCCGGTACTGGCTTCCGATATCATTTCCCTGCCCGTTAACAGAAGTAGGATCAATCACTTGAAAAAATAAATTGAGAAGGTGAGTTAGATCAATGAATTTGGGGTCATATTCAACTCTGACGGTTTCTGCATGGCCCGTATTCCTGTAGCAGACATCTTCATAACTGGGATTTTGTATCATTCCGTTAGCATAGCCTACTTCCGTGTTCATGACTCCCGGGATGGATTTCAAATATTTTTCAGTCCCCCAGAAGCATCCTCCGGCAAGATAAATTTCTTTTCTTTCCAATTCGAATTCACCCCCTGTATTTTCATAATACTTTATAATTTAATTTCACCATAATCAAGGGAAATTATTTGCTCTCGGATTGTCTTCAGACTACGACTGCCGCTTTTTTCTTCGTGGGTTAGGAAGCGGATGTTGAATAATATATATTGAAAAACCTATATAAAAGGTGTAATATTACACCCAAATAGAACTCGGGTGAAGTAAGGAGGGATTTACTAGGTAAGATGCGGGAAGAATTTTAAGAATGGAGGTTTTATCAAGTTCTTGATACCACAGATGTTTCGCAATTTGGCAAAGCCATGTCGAAACCTTACATGTACCGTCATATCGATTAGCGGATTTTACTGCGCGGTAAAAGGTCTCCTGTGTGAGTTCTTCCGCGGTATCCTCATTGTTGCAAAGAATGACCAAAAATTTAAAGACTGTCTCTGCATGTTCCTTATTAATGTCCTCAATGTCGAACAAGCAATTCACTTCCTTCAAAACATATATCCGATAACGCAGTGTTTCGTTACACAATAATTTAAATTTTTTAAAACCTGGCTAGTGTATAATGGGTTCCATTTTCATGTCCGAATTTCATCCAACGCGGTCGCTGGATACCCTCATCCTCTATAGGCGGGGGAGGAATGACAGTTAGCTAGTCACAGGGTGATTGTTATATTGAGGTCAATATTTTAGGCAAAAGAATTCCAAGTATTCTTCCCTTGCATATATTGGATTACAACATATATAGGGGAGGTACCATAAATGGATAATACACAGTTTACATGCTTGACCAAGCAGATTCCGCCCCCACCGGTAAATTATCAGGGTCAGCTTTACACAGTGCAAGCAGGGGATACGCTTTATAAAATTGCCAATAGGCATGGTGTAACTCTCCAACGCTTGCGTAAACCGGAAAAAGGCACTTTAACGGGGGATTTACCCGCTAGAAAGAACAAAATATTAATTGACGGTTGGTATTTCAATGAACTGTGTCTTGATGACAGCCAGTTATACAATGAATATGTGAAAAACACGCAATATTCTACAGATGTTTTTTCCTGGAATTTTGCTTTTGTCTGGACAGATGGACAGTCGAGTAATAGGCAAATTTTGTGGAAAATAGTTGATGATATGCTTGTTACCTTTGCACTTAGAAATAAAAGTGTTTTATATTTATGGGCACTTCCTTTTGGCAAAGGTGATGTTAACAAGGTTGTTGAGGTTTTAAACAAATGTATAAGATTTTGCTTGAATCATAATAATGGAAGCATTACAAATACGCTAGTAAGAACAGTTAATGAACCACAACTAAATTTTCTTCAGACCTCAGAGAGTTTCAATCAAAACTACAGTCATATGGTGCTAAATGGCCGTGAAATAATTTATAAATTAGAGAATATGATTGAATTACATGGTAAGAAAATGAAGAATGCCCGGCATAAAATTAACAAATTCCGCAGGGAATACCCCAATGCCATCATAAGAAGCTACAACGATGACGATTATAATGGACTAATGGAACTTCAGCAATACTGGACGGAAACTTCCGGAAAGAAATATCGGGAAGTATTCGACATGCAAAGCTATAAGAAGCTGATTGAGAACCATGATAAACTCGGCCATTTTATACTTGTGGCTGAAATTGATGATGAATTAGTTGGCATGATAACAGGTGGGGAAACCCAACAAGGGGAAGCATGGTCGTATTTTTTAAAGGCAAAAAAGGATCTTAGCGGATTGTCGGAAATGCTGATAGTAGAACTGGCACATAAATTCAGACAGTTAAATCCAAACTTCCAATTTTCGAATGTTGGGAGTGATATGGGTCCTAGGGGATTGAGAGAATTTAAGCGGAAGTTCGATCCGTCCTATTCATGGCGGAGGTACCGTATTAGACCAAACCGTAACTTTGCTCGAGTGAACGATGAGCGTTGTGAGGAAATATTGCCGAATTAGTGTTAAATAAGGATGCAAGAAAGTTCCAGAAAGAGCCGCATACGCTAGAATTTTAGAAATGGGTTCCTTCTTTCGTGACATATTTAAAGAAGTCATAAGATGGCATTTTATTCTGAATTTATGTTAGAATAAAGTTAGAATGCTAGTTGGAGAGTGAGCTAACTATGACTTATAAAGTGACCGTCATTGTTCAGAAAGATGATGATTAGTATGTTGCAAAGTGCTTAGAAAATAACGTGGCTTCTCAGGGGAAGACGGTGGAGGAAGCAATAGATAATCTTAAAGAAGCCCTGGAATTATATTATGAAGATATACCTGCTGAGCAAGACAAACAGAAGCAGATGTTCGTTACAACTCTGGAGGTAAGTATATAATGGGTTCGAAGTATCCGGTGTTAAAGCCAAGTGAGATCATATCTGCACTAAACCAATTCGGATTCAGAGTTGTTTCCCAGAAGGGAAGTCATATTAAACTTCGCAAGGAAGGATTGGTTATTAAGACCGTCATAGTACCAAACCACTATGAATTGGCAAAAGCACGCTCCAGAGCATACTTGAGCAGGCAGGAATTAATTTAGAGGAATTTACAACAAAGCTTTAGTAAAAGGGGCCGCCATTCTTGGCGTCCTCTGAATATAGGAGCGTTCTTTGTTTGGAAGCCCCAAAAAAGAAATAGACCCCTATGAAAAGAGAGGTCTTAGATTGTGAATAAATCAGTGAAAATATCGGCATTACTGGGCTTTACCATTTTATGTGCCATATTGATTTTTAAATTTGCGGCTCCTAAGCTTGCTATCCCATTTAATGATTTGTTGTTAGGCATAATAACAGAAAATCGTCAAAATAATAATGGAACTGATAACGGTGAAAAAAATGAACCTTCTGACAAGGTACCAGACAAGGTAGAGGAGATAATTAATTCGCTGAATCAGGAACAAATGGCGGGTCAATTACTGATGGTCGGCTTTGATGGTAAGGAACCCGACTATTATGTATCAAGAATGCTTAACCTGAGGCATGTTGGAGGAGTAATTCTTTTTAGCAGAAATATCGAAACTAAGGAACAGGTAACAAGGTTGAGCGATCAGCTGCAAGAAATGTCTTTAACTAATGCAAATCTGCCATTATTTATTGCTGTTGATCAGGAAGGTGGTCCTGTAAACCGTTTCAAGGGGATAATAACGGAATGCCCCGATCCTTCCGGTTTAGGGAAGTTATCATCCAATGAAGTTGCAAATTATATGCAGGAAACGGCAAAAGAATTGACGGCTATGGGAATTAATGTTAACCTGGCTCCGGTTCTTGATGTTGCTGATCGCAAAAGCATTATGTTTGGACGCTCTTTCGGTGATGATCCAAACGTCGTTGCCGAAGTAGGAGTGGCGGCTATTAATGGCTACAAAACCGGCGGCATCATTCCATGTGCAAAACATTTTCCTGGACTTGGGTTGGCAGTTCAAGATACCCATGCTACTTCGACGAAAATTAATGCTAACTTGGATTCGCTTTATAAGCGGGATCTTCTCCCATTTCGCATGGCAATTCAAAATGGGGTTGAAATGATTCTCGTGACGCACGCTATTTATCCGGCTTTGGATGCAAATAATCCGGCATCGCTTTCCAATATTATTCAGACAGGGATCTTAAGGGACATGCTGGGTTACCAAGGCTTAATTTTATCAGATGACTTGGAAATGGAGGCTTCTGCATCTGAGGGAAGTATCGGTCAGAATGCTGTGCGGGCAATTAAAGCGGGTACGGACATTGTATTGGTTTGCCATACACCAGAAAAACAAAAAGA
>CAYWSF010000155.1:0-4927 GCA_964460725.1 uncultured Desulfosporosinus sp. | reverse complement strand
AGTTACATCAGCACGTAGAAAATCATATAATTTTTTGGTTACAGCTCAAAATGAAGATGGTGGATGGGGATCGTCAGTTGCAGATACTTCCTTAGCAATCTCTGCCTTAGCGCGTTATCATGGAAAATTACCGAGGGACGTATTTGAAAAAGGGATAGCTTACATTTTAAATTCTCAACTTGCAGATGGTTCATTTAAAGCAAGTTATGGTGGGATTTATACTCAAGGTTGGAATTATGAAGAACCCATGGCCACGGCCCTAACTGCTATGCGAGCTCTTTGGCGCTATAATAGCCTTAATAATGATTTGTGATAGCATATACTGTTTAGGCTATACCTTAGTTAGAACTCATTGTATTTTTTACGTAGTCCTTCAGGGCAGCCTTTAATTCGAGAAAAAAATAGCAGCTTAAGACAAAAGCAGCATCTAAAGTGATACCTTTATTTGGTGCGCCCAAAATTAGTACTTCCAATACAAAAATAGAACCCAGCAAGATCAAAGGTCATTTCTAAAGCCTGGATTCTTGAGGGTTCTCTTCATTTTTAGCCCATTGGGACAAAATCAGTGATTTCCCGACAACCCCGATGTCAAGGACAAAGCGAATTATACATATTTCCTACTTCTATATTTTAATTTGACAAGAATAAAAATAAGAATCTATAAAAATACAACCAATTTTATCCTTTCAATGATGCAGCCTAGCGGCATGAAAGGTCTATTAAAAAATTACTCTGAAGCAATAAGATTTAAAATTTCATAGCCATAGTCCCCACGACAATATTACCACCACCACCAGAAAAATGGCCAACCGAAACCGAAAACGGGCCAACCCCACCGGCGTCGATACCTCCACATAACGAACCCTCCTTTTGAATCATAGTATTGAATTAGAATGAATCTGGTACATATTATGAGAACAGCATAAATACGGTTACATCTTTTGGAAATTTATCCAATGCACTTTAACGAATGGTAGGCACACAGCTAAAATGAGGATCATATCAGAAGGGATTAACCAATAAAAAACATCGTTTTCTTTGAAGTATCCGTAAGTATGGTTTATAATTATCACAAATAGTTCCATTCCTCGAAAAAATAGTAATCACTTGGCCAAAAATGATGAGTTTATGGATTAGATCATTGATTCTAGTGTAATTGACCTTTGATCTTAAAGGTAAAAAATTAGTTAAAATTGTTGTGGTAAGCAGTATATACTAAAGTATAAGCATATAGAATTTGGGAAAAGGGATGATCAGATTTGTTTTATGAAGGTGCTATAATTCGTCCGCCCAGTGAAGCGGATAGTCTTATTCTTCAGATTACCGTAGGTTGCCGGCATAATGCCTGTACTTTCTGTGGTGCCTTTAAAACTAAGCGTTTTCGGATAAAATCCGAACAAGAAATTAAAGAAATTATTTCAATCGCTCAGGCACATTATCCGGATGTGGAAAAAATCTTTTTAGCTGATGGAGATGCTCTGACAATAGAAACACCTGAACTTATAAGGATCCTCGATCAGCTCTATCGATCTTTCAAACATCTGAAAAGGGTCGGTATTTATGGCGGACCGAAGAATATTCAGGAAAAAAGCCTGGAGGAACTAAAAGAACTTAAAGAACATGGTTTATATATAGTCTATCTTGGCGTGGAAAGCGGAAGCGCCAGAATTTTGAAGGATGTGCGCAAAGGGGTTACACCGGAGGAAATGATTGTTGCCGGCCAAAAAGTGATGAGCAGCGGTTTGTTGCTTTCTTGTACTGTAATTATTGGTTTAGGCGGAAAAGCAAATTCCCAGGAACATGCCTTAGAAACAGCAAAGCTCATTAGCAAGATTGATCCTCATTATTTGGCAGCTTTGACTTTGATCTTAAGGCGGGAAGCCCCCCTGCGGCGTGCAGTGGAAAAAGGGGAATTTGAAATGCTCTCCCCCTTTGAAACCTTAAAAGAGATTAAGTTGATGGTTGAAAATTTACAGGTTACAGATTGCGTTTTCCGTTGTAATCATGCTTCCAATTATTTGCCCTTAAAAGCGACACTGCCGCAGGAAGGACCGATGCTCATAAGCTTGCTTGATAAAGTAATTAAAGAGAAGCAGACGGGGTGGCTGCGTCCGGAAAGTTGGCGGGCTTTATAGGCCTGGGCTGCATGGTGCTTGGCAACTCCTTACAAAGGCCGCTGAGTCCGGAAAATCAGAGGGTGTTATTAGACAGAAAAGGGGAGATATTTCAGTATAAAATATCTCCCCTTTTGCATCGGGAAGTTGCATCGGGTAGTTCCAGGATGGCTGGTAAAGGAGTGAGTAATCACTCCTTTACTTTAGGATAAGCCGAATGAACCAAAAATTTCACCCGTAAACTGAGGTAACAAAATTGATATAAGTAAAAGCAGCGTTAAAATAATTAATACAATTGTAAAGGTCCAAGCAATGAAATTGAAAAACTTCGAATTTACATGCTCACCCATGATGCTTTTCTTGCTGGCGATCAAAACCATGAAAATGAGAACGGGGGGCAATAGTATTCCATTTACGACTTGAGTGGTTAACATAACATGATATAAGGATAAATTAGGTAATAAGACGATGGCCGCTCCTAAAACAATAATCACCGTATACAGCCCGAAGAACACGGGGGCTTCTTTGTAGGATTTGCTGATACCGTGTTCAAATCCAAATGCTTCACAGACGGCGTAAGCGGTGCTTAAAGGAAGGATAAATGCCGCCAGCATAGATGCTCCCAGTAAGCCGAAGCTAAACAGTAAACCGGCATATTCCCCGGCTAGTGGTTTTAAAGCCAAGGCAACATCCTTTACCGTTTCAATCGGTATGTTGTTGGCGTGGAGTGTTGCGGCCGTGCATACAATAATAAAGAAGGCAATGAAGCCGGTGAAAAATGTCCCGATCAGAACATCCAGGCGCGTATAATTATAATCCTGGGGGGTAATTCCCTTATCAACCACGGAAGATTGGAGATAGAACTGTCCCCAGGGAGTAATCGTTGTGCCAATTACCCCGATAGCCAGCACTAAAAAAGCTGGGGTGAAGGAAAATGTCGGAGTAATGGATTGGATTAAAACTTCGGACCAAGGTGGTTTGATTATAATGGCCGAAATGACATAACTGAAGAAGGTCAAGCAGAGGAGCAAAAAGATTTTCTCCATTTTTCGATAATTCGTTTTAATAACCAGCCACCAGATCAGAGCAGCCATTACCGGCACGGAGATATATTTGCTAACCCCAAATATTTCAAAGCTTGTAGCAATACCCGAAAATTCGGAGGCCGTGGTTCCTAAATTAGCTATCAGCAGAATACTCATGGCAAAGAAAGCCCACTTTACGCCGTAATGCTGCCGGATTAAGTCTGAGAGACCGTGACCGGTTACAGCGCCCGTGCGAGCGGAGATCTCCTGGGCAATAGCTAAAAGCACGATGCTGATAAGCATAATAAATATCAGTGAATAGCCGTACTTTGCACCGGCCGCAGCATATGTAGCTACCCCACCGGCATCATTGTCAGCAAAAGAAGTGATAATTCCGGGGCCCATAATAGCAAGGAACAGCACAAAACGTTCTTTTAACTTCACTCGCTAGGCCCTCCTTTTGCCAAACGGCGTCGAGCAATTAATGTTGAGCGGTTTTCCGTTCTTGGGCGGTCTATCAATAACTCCAGGACGTCGTCCACAGTTATGATTCCTAAAACTTGAACTTGCTCATTGACGACGGGGACGGCCAGTAAACCGTATTTATGAATAATGTCAGTAACTTTTTCGCGATCGTCATAGGGGGTCACCTTGACAATTTTAGAATGCATAATCTCTTTTAAAGGGGTATCCGGTGAAGCAATAATAAGTTCTCTCAGGGAAAGGACTCCTTCGAGGGTTTCCTGTTCGTCTACTACATAAAGATAATAAATTGTTTCTGCTTCAGGAGCCAGTCTTCTTAGTTCATTAATAGCTTGATCGGCGGTAAGCGAGAAATGCAAACCGATATATTCGGTTGTCATGAGTGAACCGGCAGTGTCTTCCTCATACTGCATTAATTCCCGAACATCTTCTGCATCATCGGATTCCATTAAGCGAAGAAGTTGCTCCGACTTGGCAGAGGACAACTCGCCCAAAATATCAGCGGCTTGGTCCGGGGCCATTTCTTCCAGGATATCGGATGCTCTGTCCTCATCCATTTGATTAATCATTTCAATTTGGGTATCTAACTCCATCTCGCTTAAGGCATCAATTGCTTGTTGAGAATCGAGGTCATCGAGGAAATTAGCCCTTTGTATATAGTCCAAATCTTCGATAATATCAGCAATATCCGCCGGGTGAAGTTGGCGCAGTTGTTCTTTTTCCCTGGTGAGCTGAAGGGATGACGTCCGGCTTTCTAAAGGTTTAATATACTGGCAGCCCACAAATTGATTTTCCAGCCGACTAAGAAGAAATTCTGCACCTAATCTACGAAATAAACCACGTGCACCGATATCTACAGCCACTAATATCACATATTGACGCTCATCATGGTACACCCACGATAAAGATATATCATTTACCCTTACCACCCTGGATCCTTCCAAGTCAATAATTTGTTTATCTAATAGCCATCTGCCGATAAACGTTTCGTCTTCTTGCAGCGGGGACGTCATAAGGGGGTTAAAAGTGACACTGAGACGCAGACCCGCAGGATCCCAGGAATTAACCCACTCGATGGGAATCAAATCAGACTTTTTTTTAGCAAACCGAATACCTGTAACATGGGGAGAAACACTGTCCCAGCGTATAGCCATATCATACAAGCGACCAATACGCTCCCCCTTGGCATCCCAAATCGGTTTATTTGACAATTGACTATAATAAAATTCCCCCAAAATTTTTAAATCATGCACGTATTAACCTCCTTTGAGCGACGGAGTCTGGCACCTACTGTCCAAATGACTC
>CAYWSF010000154.1:0-4945 GCA_964460725.1 uncultured Desulfosporosinus sp. | reverse complement strand
TAATATGCCGCTTTCGTTCCTTCGCATCGGCATATAGTTTATCAATTCTCACTTTCAGTAGTTCCGCCCGGCTCTCATAACCAAAGATTTCAACCGCTTCATCATTTAAATCGATGAAATAGCCGTCTAATGATGCCATAAAGACACCGTCTCTGGAGGAGGAGAAGAATGACTGGTATTTATCTTCGCTTTTCCATAATGCCGCATTTTCGCGCATATTCGACGATCCTTTCAATCTTAATAGGGTTAATATGTTTATCCTGAATTTTTCATAGACTCCTAAACAGGCACAAAATAATAAAATTCTTAATAGGATTTTGACTAAAAAGACCGAACCATTTCACTTGGCCCACCCTTCGGGCATAAACGATCATGAAAATGGCTATTTATTCTTATAAATTTGAATTTTATTTTAATCTAAATTCGACAACTCAGTTGAATTTCCTGCTTAGCAACATTAATAATGGTTTTACGACTATTTTTTGCAAAAAAATTAGCAACTGCACGCAACTGCATGCAATTGCGGAATTATAATTTTTTCCTTGTGGAAAATTTTATTCTGAAATGGAACAAGTTTCGTATTAAAAAACAAGGCCCATTGCTATGAGAATAAGAATAGAAATAATTACGATTCCGATACCTGCACAAAATATCATCAGCGCATCCCCCTTTCCAATATATTACATATTATTCTTGTCTGGATGAACTTGGAACAAAATGGGGGAGAAAATGTGTTTTTTCAATGCATATTAGTTCGGGAGGATTATTAATCTGATTTACAAAGCAAAGTTTGGCCGCGTTAAATTCTTTTTGGTTTAATTTTGCCGTGAAACTGTCTAAAGCTTCTTTTTCCATGCGGCCATTTTCATGTCCGGGATAGACGATAAGCAATACGATGCCATTGGGTTCAAGGAGCGGTAAGCATTTTTGAACAGCTGCCAGGGTACTCTCTTTTGTTGTAGTAATTTCATGATTTCCCTTCGGGAGATATCCAAGATTAAAAATTACTAATTTAACATTCTCGGTTACATATTTGTCTATATGCTGGTGACCATCGAGGATAAGATTAGCCCTGTCAAGAAAATTCAATGACAGGAGCTTTTTTCTTGTATTTACTAAAGCAGCTTCCTGGATATCAAAAGCATATACTTTCCCTTTATCGCCAACCAATTGACATAAAAAAGCAGTATCATTACCGTTCCCCATTGTACAATCAACGGCAATATCCCCATTCTGCAATTTTAAGCTGCATATTCTCTTTGAAATAGCAATAGCATTATTAAAAATATTCAAGATCACACTTCCTGACCGGCTTAAATCTTAATTACTTTTTCTATATAATTTAACTGGTACTCTTTTCGTAAGCAAATGGATTAAGCATTGTAAAGTTATGCATACAAAATGTAATATATAGTTGACATAAAGCAATATTGAAGATATAGTGTGAATAAAGGATGTGAGTGTTTATTGAAAAATAAAAAAATGAAAATTGCCAGAGTTGAATCAGAGGTGTCACAGGAACAGCTAGCAGAAATTGTCGGTGTTACGCGACAAACAATTAATCTCATTGAGTCCGGAAAATATAATCCAAGTTTGAAACTCTGCATCGAAATATGCAAAGCACTCAATAAGACCCTAAATGATTTATTTTGGGAGGGATGATCGATGAACGTAGAAAAGACTGTAAAAAAAACAAAGGTAGTTTTATTCTCTACGCTTATTATCGGTGTGATTCTTTTATTGGCAGGCATCCTATTTGATTTAATGAAAATCAATCTGGTCCCAAATAACAAGGCGCTGGTTGGACTATCTTTTATACCCTTGGCCATTGCGCTCTCGTCCTACATTTTATTAACAAAAATAAAAAAATCTCCTCAAAAGATGAAAAGTTACATTATAAACGAGAATGATGAGAGGTTAACGGCTTTAAGGAATGAAGCTGACGCAAATGCATTTAGGATTCTGCTTTGGACGATTTTTTTGACTTATACGGGATACACATTAATGGTTCCGGGGGATATTTTTGAGTCAGTCGGATGGTGGATCTTAATGCTCCTGTTACTTTTTTCTTTTGCTTTACGGGGGGTACTATTGACAAAAGCCATGCGTAAGAATGAGCAAACGTAAAAATGAGCAAAAACGTAAAGAATAGCCAAACGTAAGAATAGTCTAAATGATTGTCAGGCCATGGTTGGCAGATCTATGATTGGCTGACCATATTTGCAGGGCGGAGTTACCCCATGATAAGGTTATTGGGTTATAATCTTATCGTGGGGTATGATACTCCCTGTTTTGCTGCGAGATATAAACTTGACTTAACTCATCGCAGCACATTCCTTGGGTATTGAACACTTACTTCTATATGGAGAAAAAATCATGATAAAACTTCCGATCAAGCAGTTGGTTGAATTAATAATGCGGTGTGGAGACATAGACAGCAGATACGTTTCCAAGGACAGAATGCTTGAAGGGGCCAAAGCACATCGTATTTTGCAGAAGAACAACCGTAAGTTATATGAGGAATATCAAAGTGAAGTTGTGCTGTCCGACACTTACCATTTTAATGGTTTAGAGTACATTCTCGAAGGGCGGGCTGACGGTATATTCCGTTTCGAGGGCAGGTATACAATAGATGAAATAAAAACAACACTGCTGCCTTTAAGTTTAATTGAGGAAGACCATAACATTGTGCATTGGGCGCAAGCAAAATGCTATGCTTATATTTTTGCCGTTCAGAATGATTTGCCGGAAATAGCGGTTCAACTTACCTATTTTAACCTGGAAACCAATGAATCAAAAAATTTTGTACGTATTTTAGATATCGCTGTTCTTAAAGACTTCATCAGCGAACTTATTGAGAAGTATTCGCTATGGGCAAGCTTTTCGGCCGAGTGGAAAGAGGAGCGGGACCTCTCTATCAAGGCACTGCAGTTTCCGTTTCCAGCTTACCGCAAAGGGCAGCGAGAGCTTGCAGTAGCCGCTTATCGAACGATTGTCAGTAGGATTAAACTTTTTGTACAGGCGCCCACGGGCACAGGAAAAACCATTTCCGTGCTCTTTCCTGCTATTAAAGCGATGGGGGAAGGAAAGGCAGCCAAACTATTTTACCTCACGGCAAAAACAATTACCCGTCAGGTTGCTGAGGAAGCCTTTGAAAAGATGCGTCTGAGCGGTCTTAAAATGAAGACGCTGACGCTTACTGCAAAGGAAAAAATCTGCTTTTGTGAAAAACCTGTCTGTCACCCGGAGTATTGTACATATGCCAAAGGACATTATGACCGTGTCAATGACGCAATTTTAGATGCGATTCAAGAAGGCGACCATTTTTCCAGAAACGAAATTGAAAGATATGCCCAAAAGCATAGGGTTTGCCCGTTTGAACTTTCTCTCGATATTTCTCTGTTCGCAGACTGCATTATTTGCGATTATAACTACGTTTTTGATCCGCGAGCGTATCTGAGACGTTTTTTTGCGGAAAGCAGCGGTGATTATGTTTTCCTGATTGACGAAGCACACAATCTAATCGACCGGTCGCGAGAGATGTTTTCCGCCCAGCTTAGCAAAGTAGATTTTTATAAGGTTAAAAAAGAATATAAGGGCAGGAATAAGCAGCTGGACAAAATTCTTAATAAAATTAATAGATTGATGATTGAAATGCGTAAACAGTGTGGTGAGCAGGGATATTTTATTGATCCGGAAAAGAATGAAGATTTCATTAAGGAGATCAATAAATATACTGCCATATGTGAATTAATGTTAAAGGAAAACAGAAGCTTAAGTGAAGATCTTAATTTCTTGCAGCTCTATTTTGATGTCTTGAGTTTTCAGACCATAGTTGACTTTTATGATGAAAGATACATTACTTTGGTTGAAGCCCAGCGGAATGAAGTGACGTTCAAGTTGTTTTGCCTGGACCCGTCGTTTCTTCTTGCGCAAGCTTTACAACGAGGAAGTTCGGCAATTATGTTTTCAGCCACGCTCTCTCCCCTTGAGTATTTCCGTGCGATTCTCGGCGGGGGAGAAGAAGACAAGCTCTTATCTCTGGATTCCCCCTTTGATAAGCGGAATCTTTGCGTTATTACGGCAGACAATATATCAACAAAGTATCATGACCGTGAACACACCAAACACCAGTTAACCCGGCTCCTTGGTTCTTTTGTTTCGCACAAAACCGGCAACTACATTATATATTTTCCTTCCTATAAGTACATGCATGATGTTTTTCAAGAATTTATAATAGCCTTTCCCGATATAACCGCAGTGGAACAGGAATCTGCTATGTCAGAAGAGCAGCGGGAAAACTTCCTGGCCTCTTTTCAGGAAAATCCTGAAAAAACCTATGTAGCGTTCTGCGTGCTGGGAGGGATATTTTCTGAGGGCATAGACTTGAAAGGCAGCAGACTTATCGGTATGGTGATTGTGAGTGTCGGGCTTCCCCAACTAAGTGTTCGGCAAAATATGATCAAGGATTATTTTAATCGTAAAAACGGCATGGGATATGAATATGCCTACATGTATCCTGGGATGAACAAGGTTTTACAGGCGGCGGGCCGGGTTATTCGCTGTGAAAGTGATACCGGAGTTGTATTACTTATTGACGAACGTTACGGCCACCGAAATTATCTCAGACTATTTCCAAAGCACTGGCCTTCATGCAGGAGGATCAAGGATGGGGACAGTCTTGAGAAAACACTGGAATCCTTTTGGGTTGAGAGTGGTTGAGAGATGAAGGTGAAATAGAATAGATTTGTAATCACTCATATACGAAATGTCCTTGGTGATTTGATCGCACCAGGGATATTTAGCATTATTGCATTGGATATTAGCATTATTGCATTTGATTTAATGTATTGCACAAAATTTAAGGTTGCTTACCTTGCTTACTCTTAACCCAACTTCCCGCAATTCGGCTCTAAAATGAGCTTAAATAATTATTTTCGAAAAA
>CAYWSF010000153.1:3837-4958 GCA_964460725.1 uncultured Desulfosporosinus sp. | reverse complement strand
TGGTCTTTATGTTGTTCCATTCGTAAACTGAACCGACGATATCTCCAATAATAGCACCAATCATGACTGTTTACCTCCTGCGCAGATATTGTGTGTAAGTCTCCTCCTTATATCTTACTACGAAAACGCGATAGAGTCGGGTGATTTGTATTTGAATTGCTTAACATTATAAAAATCGGGACATTATAAATATGCAAACCAAATTGAAATGTAATGTTAAACTTTGATGTTGAATATTGGTGAACTAAAGCAAAATTCAAGCCGTTATAGTCTGTAAGTGATCTCTTAGGGAATTCCGACAGGCGATACGCAAACCAAATATTATTAATGCTTAAACAAGTATTATTTTATAGAAAGGAAACTGCAGGAATGAAGGCTATAACCTATCAAGGTCTGCATAAAGTTGAAGTGCAGAATGTTGAGGACCCTAAGCTTGTCAAAGACGATGATATCATAATAAAAGTTACGTCGACTGCGATTTGTGGTTCGGATCTCCACATCTTTCGAGGCAAAATCCCGAAAATGCCGAAAGGATTTATCATCGGACATGAGGCGATGGGCATCGTTGAAGAAGTTGGCCGGGAGGTTACCAAGCTTAAGAAAGGCGATCGGGTAGTTGTTCCTTTTCCCATATCATGTGGTCACTGTTGGTACTGCACGCATGATTTATGGAGTCAATGTGATAATTCAAACGAGAACGGTGAGATAGGCGGGCTTTTCGGTTACGGTGAGCTCATGGGGGGATATGACGGCGGTCAGGCTGAGTATTTAAGAGTCCCCTATGCTAACATCGGCCCCCGGACAATTCCCGAAGAACTCACAGATGAACAGGTACTGTTTTTAACTGATATCCTTCCCACCTCCTACTGGGGAGTAGAAAATGGCGGTGTTAAAAGTAACGATACAGTCGTCGTGCTCGGCTGCGGTCCCGTCGGACTGCTGGCACAAAAATGGGCGGCTTATATGGGGGCAAGCCGAATTATCGCAGTGGATAATATCAATTACCGGCTTGCACATGCCGAGAAGTTCAATCAAACGGAAGTGCTGAATTTTGAGGATTATGACAATACGGGCGAATATATTAAGGAAATAACCCATGGCGGAGCAGATGCCGTCATCGA
>CAYWSF010000153.1:0-3827 GCA_964460725.1 uncultured Desulfosporosinus sp. | reverse complement strand
GCTGCGATTACAAGGAGGTTCAAAGTCTGCGCTTGAGATTGCCTCTCAAGCAGTACGTAAAGGCGGAACCCTATCAGTCGTGGGTGTTTATGGCGCAAGATATAATAACTTCCCGTTCGGAGACTTTTTTTCCAGAAACATCACCTTAAAATTGGGTCAATGTCCCGCACATTCCTATATCGATAAAATCCTCGATTTAGTAAAAACAAATCAGATTGACGCCACGGACATAATAACGCACCGCATGTCACTGACTGAAGGCAAGAAAGCGTATGAATTATTTGATCAGAAAATTGATAATTGTATTAAGGTTGTGTTAAAACCGCTCTGACACTCCCCCTGCCTATGTAAAATCTTCCTCGGTTTTGGTTTTAGCAGGGGCTTGTTTAGCTGTAATCTTTCGGACTATTTGGGCCACTATTGCAGCCAAAGGGTGTTGAAATAAAGAAGCTAAAGTAACCGGAACGGCCACCTGAGCAGGAAAATAAGCCAAGGCCAGTACTGAACCGAAAACAATATTGCGCATCCCAACGGTGTACACCATCGATACAATAGTAGGACGATCCGGTTGAGGCAAAAGGAAAGTAACAGCAAAAGCCAAAACAAAACCACATGCTACCAATGTTCCGAGCACTACCAGCAACTTGAGCAGGCCCAAATCCCAATGCAGTGCCGGTACAATACCTCCGACATTTAAGGCAATTAAGAAAAAGATTGCTAATTTAGACAATAAACCGCCGACAGAACTTGTGAACCGCGCCAAACGATGGTTGGTCAAGTCGTGAATGATCATGCCGGCAATACTTGGCAAAGTTACCATAATCACTAATTGCCAGAACATATTCACATAATTAATTTGAATCGCTTCCCCTGCCACCACCAAAAAAAATAATGGCAATAAAAAAGGACTGATCAGCGTATCCAAGGTAAGCGCCACTATAGCCAATGCCATATCGCCGCCAACAATTGAGATCCAAATTAAAGATGTCACGGCAATCGGAATTGCTGATTGAATTAGGAATCCCATCGTAATATAAGTATCTTGCGGATAGATGATTGTCCCTATACCCCAAGCCACCACCGGCATGGCAAAATGAACGAGAATTAAGATTAAAACAGCGTTCCAAGGCTTTTTTAGAATCCGTAAAAAATCTTTAAAGCTAATGTCCAGAGCACTAATAAATGTCATATAGGCAAATAAAATTACTACCACAAGGCTGGCGGCAGCAGACCGGGGTATGGCCATTACAAAACCTGAAGCCATAGCCGCCAGTACCAGGAAGAACATATGGCGGCCAAACCACCTATTCCATTCAGCAAATCTATTTAACATTAATTTCTACCAATTGTCCTGTCTTTATTTTAATATTTATGCTCTCCTTTTAAACCCTCTTTCATGACGCTTTTATTATACATGAACGGAGCGATTGTCACCATATGTGTGGGGGCATTTTCAATTATCTAATATTTTGATACAATAACCATAAAGTCCTAGGGAAGTCTCTAATGAGCATAGTTCAGCTGTTCATTAGAGACATCCATTTTTTGCGGCGGTATAGTTCGTCAAGCATTGCAGCTAATCTTCACCGGCAAATCTTTACCGGTAATCCTTTAACTCTAAATCTTTACCGGTAAATCTTTTGCCGCGTCTTCCGAACATAGCGTGATATGTTCTTCTTTCTGCCGCAATTCTAACATACACGGAGGTGGCCAATATTGTTAACTGACAGTGACATTAATTCCCTAAAACCATTTTTTGAGCCTGAATCCATTGCTATCCTTGGTGCTTCAGGCGATCCGGCCAAACCCAGCGGCCGGCCTCAGGCTGAGTTAATAAATAAAGGTTACAAAGGTGAAATTTATCCCATAAACCCAAAATACCCTGAAATATCCGGCCTTAAATGTTACCCTTCCCTGGCAGATATACCGGGAAAGGTAGATCTGGTTATTATTAGCATGCCTGCTAAAAGTGTCTATGCCGCTCTGGAACAGTGCATAGCCAAAGGAGTGAAGGCCGCGGTCATCTTTAGTTCGGGGTTCGCAGAAATCGGCCCGGAAGGGGGCATTCTGCAGGAAAAAATAACGAAATTAGCCCGCAAGCATGGCATCCGCCTGTTAGGTCCCAATTGCGTCGGGCTGATTAATGTCAGCAGCAGAGTGATTGCTTCTTTTGCAGTTTTAGATTTGTCCGATGTGGGCCCGAGAACGGTGGGCTTTGTTACCCAAAGCGGTGCAGTATCGGCCTTGCTTTATTCCCAGGCCCTGGCCGGCGGTATAGGGTTTAATTATCTGATCAGTGTGGGCAATGAAGCCGATACGGATTTTTCTGATTATCTGGGGTATTTGACCCAGGATCACTCCACAAAAATGATCGGGGGATACCTGGAGGGAGTACGGGATGGGCGTAAATTGCGCCGGGTAGCTGAAGAAGCAGCAAAAGTGCAAAAACCGATCATGATTTTAAAAGTAGGGCGCCATAAGGCTGCTGCCAAGGCCGCCGCCTCCCATACCGGGGCCTTGGCAGGGGCGGATCATATCTATGACGCTTTTTTTAAGCAGACAGGGATTATCCGCATGGATAAGGCTGAAGAACTGATTGCCTTTGCCCAATTATTTTCCGCCGGCCGGCTGCCGCGGGGGAAAAATATCGCCATATTGACATTATCCGGCGGCAACGGAGTTATTATGGCTGATGCCTGCGAAGGAAGGGGGTTTACTCTTCCCCCGCTCCAGGAAAGCACAAGGGCCAAGATGGAAAAGGTTCTGCCTCCCTTCGGGTCATCCCAGAATCCGATTGATTCTACGGCCAAGTATATTACCCATCCGCAAATACTGCTCACTTGTTTAAAGGCCCTGCTGGAGGACGAAAACATAGATATTATTTATGCGATGTTTGATTTATCGAAAGCCAACGGAGTGGAAATCGCCCGTAAGATAATTGAGATATATAACTCCACTGATAAGCCCATTGTGATTAGTCCCAGCTGGGTGTTCCCCGGTGCTGATGAAGGTGAAGGAGTCAGGGAACTGCGCCGGGCCGGGCTGCCGGTAGTGATCGATTCGGAGCAGGCTGTTCGTGCATTGGCCCATCTGGCCGATTATGCCGAGTTCCTGCGTAAAAGGAAAACTAATGCATATGAGATACCGGTTTTCAGCGGGGCTGGGGCGGAACAGCGCAAAGCTGAACCGGTCAGAGTGGAACAGAGCAGAGCAGGACAGAGCAAAGCTGCACAGCGCTGGGCGGAACAGCGCTGTGCAGAATTAAATGGTTTGGCGGGTGTTTTAAGCGAAGGCCGGTCTAAGGACCTTCTAGCCAACTACGGTATCCCGGTGACCAGGCAAAGCTTAGCCCAAAGTGAGGACGAGGCAGCTTCCATGGCCAAACAAATAGGCTATCCGGTAGTGCTGAAGGTGGATTCTCCGGATCTTCCGCACAAAACAGAAGCCGACGCCTTAATGTTGAATCTTAACTCGGAAGCGGCAGTGAGAAAGGCCTATTCAGAAGTGCTGCAAAATGCCGTGCAATATAAGCCTAATGCCCGGATTAACGGCGTGCTGGTGCAGGAAATGCTACTGGAGGGAATTGAGGTAATTATTGGGGTGACCGGGGACCCGGTATTTGGTCCAACCATTATGTTTGGTCTGGGTGGGATTTTTGTGGAAGTGTTAAAGGATGTTTCTTTCCGGGTAGCACCGCTCAGTCGCGGGGATGCATTGGATATGATCAAAGAAATAAAGGGGTACCCGTTGCTCAAGGGAGTGCGGGGAAAACAACCCGCCGATATCGAGGCTCTGGTTGAGGTAATTATGAAAGTATCTGCCATGGT
>CAYWSF010000152.1:3306-4970 GCA_964460725.1 uncultured Desulfosporosinus sp. | reverse complement strand
GGACCTGCCGATTAAGAGTCGGATGCTCTACCAGCTGAGCTAGTGGCGCGACAACAATAAAAAGTATAACTATAAAATTAAAAATAGTCAAGCTAAATTTTACATTCTGAATTATTTTCATTTCTGAGCATTTCTTGTTCTTGAATATTTTACATTCTGAATATTTCTATCGATTCTCTTGATTAGCAGCTAAGTTTAGGATCGCTTGGGCATATACCTTGGTTTTTATGAGAAGATTATCAATTGATATGTATTCATTTGCACCATGAACCGTATCGGGTTCACCGGGGAAAATTGGACCAAAGGCAACGGCCTGGGGAAGCGCTTTAGCATACGTTCCGCCACCAATGGCAACGGTAAAAGGTTCCTTTCCGGTTACATCAGCATAGGCTTTTAGCAAGGCTTGAACTAAGGCACTGTCTTTTGGAACATGATGCGCTTCATGATGGGATATAACTTCTAGAAGGAATTTTTCGTTCTGGGCGATTTTTTGGATTGGTAATAGCACATCATCGCGTGTAAAAGTAACCGGGTATCGGATATCAATTATGCAGTCAACCTTCTCCGCAGTCAATTCTAAAATGCCTAGGTTTGTCGATAGTTTACCGGACGGTTCATCACTAAAAGTAATGCCTAAACCTTCTCCATAAAAACCGTTGCCAAGGTGTGTCAAAATAAAAGCAAGAATGTTTCGTTCATCTAAGTTTAGTGGTAACGTCTGAAGGAACATTAAAGCGTAGAGCACGGCATTTTTACCGTTTTGCGGTAAACTGCCGTGCGCACCGATTCCCTTAAAAGTCAGCCGGATTACCTCTTTATTATCAAGTTCTTGGCTTTTGTGTAGCTTACAACTAACGCCTTCTGGGAATGAGAAGTCCTTCAATTGCTTTGCAACAACCTCGTAAGCAATCCCCTTAACAGTAACTTCGCAAAGATCCGGAACCATGTTAGCACGGGTTCCACCTTCAACTCGGATGAGATGAGGTAAAGGCGCCGCATAGAATTTACTTAATCGGAGATGAAGAATCCCTTTTTCTGCATGGATTAAAGGAAAATCGGCATCCGGAGTAAATCCGGTTTGTGGCACTTCTTCTTTTTTTAAATAATAAGCCATATCTGCCCACTCAGATTCCTCATCGGTACCTAAGATGAGGCGAACTCGTTTGTTTAAGGGAATATTAGCCTCTTTTATGGCTTTCATGGCGAAAAGAACCATTAACAACGGTCCTTTGTCATCTAAAGCACCCCGCCCAAAAATTTTGCCATCTTTAATGGTCGCGCTATAGGGAGGAACAGACCAGCCGTCTCCTTCCGGAACGACATCGAGATGGCCCAATATTCCTAAAAGGTCCCCCGCGCCCATTTCAATATGACCGGCGTACCCCTCAACATTTTTAACCGTAAAACCAAATCTTTTCCCTAATGCCAAAAACCACTCTAAAGCTTCCTGAATGCCAGGCCCAAAGGGTGCACCAGGCGCAGCCTGTTCAATGTTCTTGACGCTCTTTATCCGGACACAAGCTTGGATAGCGGCAATTAAATCATCTTTCATCAAGTCAATTTGACGATCAAGACGCATCTTACATTCCTCCGATTATTTTCGTGGTTAATCCTAACATGCCCAGATAATGTAACGTATCACTATGGATTATCCGCATTATTAT
>CAYWSF010000152.1:0-3206 GCA_964460725.1 uncultured Desulfosporosinus sp. | reverse complement strand
ATATCTGCATTTAAAGGAGAAAAATCCACTTGGATAATTGTACCTTTAACTACGACCTTTCCTGCTTCGGGTGATTGTTGATAGACTAAACCACTCCCGGTAAAGTTATAGCGTAGTTCTGACTTTGCCAATGTATTGCCGGCTTCGCGCATAGTCAATCCGGTCAGATCAGGAACAACGGTTTCCCCGCCGACAGGATTACGCTCAGGGACTACCGGTTTAGGTGAAGGCCTGACAAATGAGGCGTCGGGAGAAAGATTAACCGTGCTTTCCGTATCCTCGGCTACCGGAAATCCATAATATTGCAGGGCTCCTTCGATAATGGCCTTTGCTCTGGGACCGCCTAAGGTTCCTCCTTGATGGCTTCCCCCTTCTTTAGGCGAATCAATAATCACCAGCACGGCAATTTTTGGGTCCTCTGTAGGAGCGAAAGCAATAAATGAGGCAATGAAGTCTGTAGACGAATAACGTCCTGTCTCCGGTTCTACTTTCTGTGCGGTTCCTGTTTTACCGGCAACATTAACGCCGGGGATTTTAGCAAGCTTCCCAGTTCCGTCAGTAACAACCAGTTCGAGGATTTTTGTCATTTGTGCTGCCGTTGCTTTTGAGATTACCTGACGTACAGGGGTCGGTCCCTGCTGTTGTACAAGCTGACCGTCAGAAGTGGTTATTTTGTCAACAACATATGGGCGATAAAGTGTCCCTCCATTAGCAACGGCACAAACTGCCGTCAATAATTGTATCGGTGTAATGGAATTTGTTTGCCCGAAAGACATAGTTGCCAGATCAATATCCCGAACTTTATCATAGGGAAGAAGTATGCCGCTTTCTTCGCCTGCAATATCGATCCCTGTTTTTGAGCCAAATCCGAAGGCCTTTAAGTAAGTATAGAAGGATTCCTTCCCCAGCTTTAATCCAACTTGAGCCAATACAACATTGGAAGATAACTGCATTCCTTTTGTAAACGTGGGGTAACCGTGTGGTTTTTGATCCGAGTCCCAATTGGTAATTACACGCGGTGGAATTCTTAGATAGCCCGGATCATGAAATGTATCATCTGGCTGGATAATAGCCTCTTCCAAAGCAGCTGAACCGGTAATTATCTTGAAGGTTGATCCTGGTTCATAAGACATCCCGATAGCCAAGTTACGACGGTCCTCAGGTGCTGCTTTATTATACTCAGTGGGATCAAAAGTAGGACGGGTTCCCATACCTAAAACCTTTCCTGTCATCGGGTCCATAGCCAAAATCGTAACACTATTGGCTTTGGTTAGTTGTTGTAATTCGTTGAGTTGTTGTTCAACCAAATATTGAATCGTTGGATCTATGCATAATGAAATGGAATTTCCAGGACTTGCAGGTTCGCTTTGATGGAGTGCATCAATGATGGAACGATCCCTGGTATCCTGTTCCTGGGATTCAAAACCTTGTTTACCGAACAGAAACTTATCATAAAAAAGTTCAACACCTTCTACGCCATGGCCATCTTGATTAACAATTCCGAGTACGGAAGCCGCAAAATTACCCATTGGATAGACACGTTTTTGTTCTTCCTCTAAACCCACGCCGGGGATTTTTAAAGCTATAATTTGTTCGGCTTTATAAACTTCAACTTGATGAGCAAGGCTGATCCAATCTAAATTTGCATTTAATTTTCCGAGTATGTCCTCTGGTTTTAAGCCGAGGATGTCTCCAAGTTCTTGAGCGATATCTTCTTTTGTTTTATCAAATTTCTTTTTTGTAATTGCTTCATTCAGTAATTTAAGATCAACATGTACTTCTTTAGCCGGGATGCTCTGAGCTAAAACATTGCCTTGAGCATCATAAATAGTACCTCTTTCCGGCTGAAGGGTTGTGTCACTGGTACGGCGCTCAATTCCTTTAGCCCTGAGATCGGTAGCTTGTACGACTTGAAGGGTTACCAATCTGCCGATTACCAGGATTACCATAAGAAGCAAAATAAAATGAACCCATCGTTCACGTTTAAAGTATTTTAATTTATGTTTACTTCTTTTTTTCAAATTATCACCTCTGCCGCCTCTTTTATATTATAGCATTTAATAAAATTCTTCCAATACTATTTAGTACAAATGGAGCCTACCCTTTCTTAACTAACGATGGTAATTATTTTAACCACCTTGCTAAGAAATTGTAAGCTCTTATAGTATTTTCCCTGAGAAGAGGAAGGAATATGCAGGTAAAAAGAGGAATTAGAATTTAGTTAAAACTACGCAGCTTATCAAACCGGTAATAAATCCTCCCAGATGTGCAAAGTTATCAATTCCCGGCTGCACAATGCCAAATCCGAAATTAACCAATATTACAACAACCAGATTCATTCCCAAACCAGTCTTCCAAAGTTTAGGATGTTTATAGCTGTAATACAAAAGTGCCCCCATAAGTCCAAAAACCGCCCCTGAGGCTCCTGCAGAAAGGACAGGAGAAAAGAAAAAACTGGCAATTGAGCCTCCGAGACCACTCAGAATATAAATAATAAAGAAACGCAAATGCCCCAGACTTTCTTCGGTTAAAGGGCCCAATACATATAATGCATATAGGTTAAAAGCAAGGTGGATAATGCCAATATGAATAAATGTACTGGTTAGTAATCGCCAGACTTCGCCGGCCTGAATCAAAGTATTTACCTTTGCTCCAAATTCGATCAGTACGCGTTGATCTGTCGATCCCGGAAAAGGATTTGGTAACAGACTTAGCCCGGCAAAAAACATAAGTATAAAATATATTAAGTTTATCCCAATGATAATATTTGTGACAATCGGTTGAGGATATTTCTTTGTTTGGGTCTCTTTGCTTGGCAATATTATTTTCCCGCCGGCCAGTTGTTTTAATAAATTGGGAACAAATTTGTCGCTGGTTGGAGGAAATGGAAACAGGTTACCCCGTTGGGTATCCCAGTACCAAAGTTGGAAACCGGGATATCGATGGTTTTTTAAGTTTGAAGAGTCTACCCCATCGGGACAAAATACGATAACATCCCACTGGGTAATTCTTTCATAAGGACGTGTCCATAAACTAAATTCATTCGGGAGTTCTTTGAAATTACCTAATATAAGCCCACGATTCAACGACTCATAGGTTGCAATCGTCCAGCCTGACTCTAAAGTTACCAGTTCCCATCCGGATTCCCTGAAGATATTGGTTATCCATTCCAATATTTATCACCTGGTTTCTAAACCACACGCAAA
>CAYWSF010000151.1:0-5082 GCA_964460725.1 uncultured Desulfosporosinus sp. | reverse complement strand
AAGAAGGCCGTAATAGCCTTCCAAGTTAAATAGCCTAAATTATCGTTAGATAATTTAGTGGGTTTTTTATGTAATTTCTTAAATTACGTGTAATAATTAAACAGCGGTTGTTTCAATATTCCCAGACAGGTTTTCGCTCATGGCAGTGGCACATTCACGACAGACGTTTTTACCGTGAAAAATTTGATTATCACTTGCATTGCCACAAAATACACAAGCCGGTTCATACTTTTTTAGAATAATTCTTTCCTGATCCACATAAATTTCCAGGGAGTCCTTTTCGTCAATACCTAAAGTACGACGCAATTCAATGGGTAGAACAATACGACCAAGTTCATCTACTTTTCTTACTATTCCAGTTGATTTCATCATCTCAAATCCTCCTTTTCAACAACTTCCGACAGGAAGTAACAACCTTATGATACCAACTGTACCATTTAAAGTCAACCCCTTTTTTTACTTCTTATTCAAAAGTTTTCGCTTTTTTGGTTGACTCTCCGATTGACCTTCCGATTGACCTTCCAGCTCATGCAATTTGCTCCAACACACCGGTTCCTGTTTTTTCTTTAAGCCCGTATGTCAGGGCAGCCAGGCAGTCTGGTTGCATTTATGCTTTCAATAAGTATATAATTACTGAGCAATAAGTTATACTATTAATATAAATTTTAAATATAAATATAAATTTGAGATGGGGGACGTTTGGTGAAATATTATATTACAACTCCAATTTTTTATCCTAACTCAAGCCCGCATATTGGAACGGCTTATACTACGGTCGCTGCTGATGCGCTTGCCCGCTATCATAGATTGCAAGGGGATGACGTATATTTTTTGACCGGTACGGATGAAAATGCCCAGAAAATTGTTCGTACCGCTGAAGCAAATCATGTCGACCCGAAGGTTTACGTTGATTCGGTAGTGGAACGTTTTCGGGAATTATGGCTGGAGTTGGATATTTCTAATGATGACTTTATTCGGACCACAGAGGTTCGTCATCAAGAAGTTGTTCAAAAAATTTTTACAAAACTCTACGAACAGGGAGATATCTTTAAGTCGGAGTATTCAGGCTGGTACTGTACTCCTTGTGAAACGTTTTGGCTGGAAAATAGACTTATTGACGGCAAATGCCCTAATGCGGATTGTGGCCGGGATGTGGAATTACTTAAGGAAGAAAGTTATTTCTTTCGTCTTTCAAAATATCAGGATGCTTTACTTAAACATATCAAAGAGAATCCGGATTTCATCCAACCGGTTTCCCGGCGCAACGAAATGCTGCGCTTTATTGAAAGTGGCTTAGAGGATCTTTGCGTTTCACGCACTACGTTTCAGTGGGGAATCAAAGTACCTTTTGACCCCAAACATGTAGTGTACGTTTGGCTGGACGCCTTAATTAATTATATTTCGGCACTTGGGTACCCGGACGGGGAAAAATTTCAACGGTATTGGCCTGCTGAAGTACACTTGATGGGAAAAGATATTGTCCGTTTTCATGCGGTGATTTGGCCGATCATCCTTATGGCCTTGGATATTCCTCTCCCTAAAGTGATTTATGGACATGGCTGGTATCTGACCGATGCCGGAGGAAAAATATCCAAGACCCAGGGAAATGTGCAGGATTCTTTTGAATTAATTAAAAGGTATGGCTCAGATGCCGTCCGCTTTTTCCTGTTGCGCGAACTGCAAGTGGGAGCGGATGGCACCTATTCGGAAGATAACCTGGTTGAGCGCATTAACCGTGATTTGGCTAATGATTTAGGAAATTTTGTTTCGCGTAGTTTAGCAATGGTTGTTAAGTACCGCGCCGGCATTGTTCCTTCTCCGGGGCAGGACGGTCCGCTGGAGCAGGATGTAAAAGCCTTAAGTAAAGAAGTCAAAATGAATGTCGAAAAAAGACTTGAAGCTTACGATCCAGCCGGTGCATTGGAAGAGATATGGCGTTTTGTAGCACGCTGTAATAAATATGTAGATGAAACCGCCCCTTGGAATCTTGCTAAGCAGGAGGATCAGCGGGAGCGTTTAGATACTGTTCTCTATACATTCGTAGAAAGCATACGCATTTTGGCTGTTTTAACGGCTCCCTTTATGCCGGGATTGCCGCCGCGGATTTGTGCGCTCTTAGGCGTTGATGAAGAGGAGATTATCCGTTGGGACGAAATAGATCAATGGGGTGTATTGAAGCCGGGAATGAATGTGCAAAAAGGAAAACCGCTTTTCCCAAGAATTGATATTGCGCAATTTGCGGCCGATGCGGCTGAGGAAACGGCAGTGCAACAACCAATTCAAGCGCAGGAGGATGCCCGCGAAGCGGTTCCGGCGCACGAATTTGAGCCAATCAATGAAGAAATCAGCATTGAGGATTTTGCAAAATTGGATTTGCGGGTCGGCAAAGTTCTCAGCGCCGAGAAAGTGGCAAAAACAGATAAGCTTATGAAGATGGAGATTGAAGTGGCAGGTGCGGTGCGCACAGTGGTCGCCGGTATTGCCAAACATTATGCGCCGGAGGATCTGGTAAATAAAAATTTGGTCTTGGTGGCTAACTTGAAACCTACCAAGCTGCGGGGGATTACGTCCCAAGGGATGATTTTGGCAGCATCACAGGGAGAACTATTAGAAGTTCTGACGGTTAATCAAAATCTTCCGGGAGGGACAAGAATCAAATGATTTGGGATACACATGCTCACTTGGATGATCGTGTTTTTGTAAAAGACTTCGAACAAGTTGCTGAAAGAATTCGGGCAGCTGGGGTTTCCCGGGTGACAAATATCGGCTGTGATCTTCCTACTTCCGAACAATCTGTGAAGCTGGCGCGGGACTATAATTTCATTTATGCTGCCATTGGCGTCCACCCGCACGAAGCTAAAAAGGCGACAGATGAAACTTGGGAGAAGCTCTTACTTTTGGCAAAAAAACATAAGGTATTGGCCTGGGGTGAAATCGGGTTAGATTATTATCGTGATCTTTCTCCGCGCCCGGTGCAAAAGGAAGTTTTCATTCAACAGATCAAGCTGGCAAATGAAGTTGGTTTACCGATTGTTATTCATGATCGCGATGCGCATCAGGATGTTTTGACAATTGTAAAAGCTCATCCGCCACAGAAAGGCGGTATATTTCACTGCTATTCCGGGTCTTGGGAGATGGCCAAAGTTCTTTTGAACCTTGGATTCTATCTTTCTTTTGCCGGACCGGTGACCTATAAAAACGCTCGGCAGTCAGTTGAAGTGGCAAGCAAGGCGCCGCTGGATCGTATTCTTGTGGAGACAGATTCCCCGTATTTATCTCCTGAACCCCGGCGGGGCAAGCGTAATGAGCCCACTTATGTCCGGGAAATTGTGCAGAAAATTGCGACGCTTAGAAAGTTGTCTTTTGAAGATATTGCTGCTCAAACCATGAGTAACGCTAAAACTATTTTTAATACCAAGTAAGAAAAAATAGTTTTATGATATTATTGCAACCAAAGACTACGAGGACGGTTTCCTTGTTACATTCATGTAACAGGGGAACAGTTCTCTTTTGGTTTTCCAGGGGCCTTCACTAGCGGAAAGTTCTTTTTTTGGGCAGGCTTGCATAGATATATCCCATAAACCAAATAGTGGGAATTATTGACAACAGGCTACCGATCAATTAAAATGAAGTTGTTAGTTTTCCTGAAATTTGGAATTTAATTGGAGGGATTCGATGGATCAGCCTATTCACTCTCGGGTTTTATCTTTGGTTCGGAGGTCTCTAATCGCAAAACTAGTTATTTTTGCATGTGCAGTATTGTTGATTACAGGTGTAACACTGGGTTACCATGCTAAAACAATTGAGGTGAATATTGACGGGGAAACAGTACGTTTAACCACTATTTATGGAACTTTGGGGCAGGCTCTTGCCCACTCGAGTATAAAATTACATCCGGAGGATATCGTTAACCCCTCGCGAACTACATTAGTTACTAAGGGATTAAAGGTAGATGTAACGAAGAGTAAGCCGGTTTGTCTTAGCGTGGATGAGCAGTCCTTCAGGACACGGACACCTGCAAAAACAGTTGGAGAAGCGCTCGTTGAATTATCAGAGCGTTACGGGCTCCAAATAAAAGATGTGGATGAAGTTAATATTGCACGAACTGAGGCTATCACAGACGATCTGGAAATTGAGGTGCGGCGGTCGATTCCCATTTGTGTTCTTGCTGATGGGCAAGATATAAATACCCATATAGCACCACGCACGGTTGCGGAAGCACTGGAAAAACTCGGTATTGTCTTGGGAGAGAAAGATAAGGTCTCACAGCCTTTGGATCATATGCTCGTGGCAGATGATCAGGTTCAGGTGGTTAGAGTTGAGGAACGGGTAGAAACAGTAAAAAGTGAGATTCCATTTCAGAGCGTGGTACAGTCGGCTGCCGATTATCCTGTCGGGTTTCCGGACAAAGTAGTTAGTCGTGGCTCAAATGGTCTTCAAGAGCAAACGGTTAAACTTACGTTTGAAGATGGGCAAGAGGTTGATCGACAAGTAATTGATCAGAAAGTGCTTACTCCGCCAACTAATCAAGTAATATCACGAGGGGCACAGACTTCCATTTCCCGGGGCGGGAAGCCCATCAATTTTAAAAAAGCTTATGTTATGAAAGCGACAGCCTATTGCATACCGGGAGGGATAACATCAACAGGTGCGTCCGTTCGCTGGGGTGTCGTTGCCGTTGACCCCAGAGTAATTCCGCTTGGCTCGAAATTATATGTTGAAGGTTATGGAGAGGCGCAGGCATTGGATACCGGAGGAGCAATAAAAGGAAATCGCGTTGACCTTTATATGAATTCGAGACAGGCAGCTCTATCATTTGGCGTTCGCAGTGTAGTAGTATATGTTAAGTAAAAAGGATATTATAAAAAGGATATTAAGGATATTTAAAAAAGCTTTTGTTATATGCAAAAGCTTTTTTTGAGTGCGGTGTGCCTAGCGATTGGTGTCAAATCGTCCTCCTAATATTTCTAGCCTTCAAGAAGTATAACTTTAATTATCTTCACATACTCTTTAATTGAACCATGAAACGGAGGAATACGTGATGCGTAAGTATGTGGGGATACCGGGGAGAATAATGGCAAT
>CAYWSF010000150.1:0-5114 GCA_964460725.1 uncultured Desulfosporosinus sp. | reverse complement strand
CAGGGGTTTTCCTGGAGTTGTTTCAATCCTAAGGATAACCTTCCGGTTGTATTGTCAAATTTTAAGACTTGGACTTGCACTTCATCCCCGATTTTTAAGACTTCCGAAGGATGTTTGATCCGTGCGTAAGACATTTCCGAAATATGAAGCAGTCCGTCAATCCCGCCTATGTCTATAAACGCTCCGAAATTAACTATGCGTAGAACTACCCCGTTCACAATATCGCCCACTTGGAGGGTTTCCATTAATTGCTGGCGTTTAGCGGCCTTCTCTTCTTCCAAAATAATTCTTTGGGAAAGAACCACTTTTCGTTTTCCGGGATCAAATTCAATGATTTTCACACGCAAGGTTTCTCCTAAAAACTTGTTTAGATCTTCGACATAACCAAGCTGAATTTGAGAGGCAGGAATAAAACCCCTTAGTCCAATATCAACTAACAAACCGCCTTTGACGACCTCAACAACTTTTACCGGAAACTCCTCTTTGCTCTCCGCCAATTTTGCCAGTCTTTCCTGTGCTGCAGCTTCATCCGCTTGTCGTTTGGAAAGGACCGTATACCCTTCTTCATTTTCAATTCGAATTACAACAGCAGTAATCTCATCGCCAACAGAAAACTGATCCTGCGAGTGTATTTGACGGATACCTTTGTCGTCGACAAATGGAACAATTCCCTCTGACTTCCAGCCAATATCTACGTATAACTCATCATCTTCTATTTTTACTACCTTACCGGTCACTCTGGAGCCAACGTGGATATCCTTCATACTCTCCAACCAATCTGTTTTATCCATTTCGTTTACATTAATTTCGGACATTTTCTGATAAACCTCCTTAATTATCCAGTCTGGTGTAGAAGCCCCTGCGGTTAAGCCCGCACTTGCAGCCCCTTTAAACCAGACGATTTCCAGTTCCTCAGCTGTTTCAATCATATATGTTTTGGTGAATTCCGCACAAATATTCGCTAATTTTTGCGTATTTGCACTATTACGCCCACCCACAACCACCATAATATCTACTATCTGTGCTAACTCACGCGCGGCTTTTTGTCGTTCTGACGTTGCATTACAAATTGTGTTGTGAACGATAAGTTCTTTAGTATGGAGTTTTAGTTCTTGAACAATTTCTTCAAAGCTTTCCGTAAGTTGAGTTGTCTGTGCTAAGATGGCCAGTTGAGGGTAAAACGGAAGTTGCTTAGCTTCCTCAAGCGTTTGAATGGGTATGGCCTCTTTTCCGGCCCAACCCAGAATTCCCTGTACTTCTTGATGAAGTTTGTCGCCAAAGACAATCACTTGCTGACCCAGTTGAGCAGACCCTGCTGCCAGTCGCTGTGCTTTCTGAACAAAAGGGCACGTAGCATCTGCCACTTGGATTCCTTTCTTCTCAGCCTCCTGATAAACACTGGGTCCTACACCATGGGACCGGATAATCAGGGCTTGTCCGGCTAATACCTCTTCCAGAGTATTTACAACGTGAATACCTCGTTCTGCCAGGCATTTTACAACCTGTTGATTGTGTATGAGCGGCCCGAGGGATACGGCAGGCATAGTATCCACTGTCTGTTCTGCCATATCCAAAGCTCGTTTAACTCCAAAACAGAACCCGGCTTTTGCGGCAAGTTGAACTTTCAAAAATCAAGGACCCCCTATAGATTGAGTTTTTTAAGCAACAACAATTAATTCTCTGCCATGCTCCTAAATTCCTGCTTTTAAAAGAGTTTTTGTCAACGCTACAATTTTTGCAGCAATTTCTTCCGCACTTAAATCGGTAGTATCGAGAATAACTGCATCTTTAGCCGGTACCAGCGGTGAAATTTCTCGTTCCATGTCCAGTCGATCACGTTTTTGCATATCATGAGCAACTTCCTCGAAAAACACCTTTTTTCCCGCTGACCTAAACTCCATCCAACGGCGATTTGCCCGTTCCTGAAAAGCTGCAGTTAAGAAGATTTTAAGAGAGGCTTCTGGTAGAACATATGTACCAATATCACGTCCATCCATTACTACCCCACCTCGCTCTGCCTCCCTGCGCTGCAATTCAACCAAGCGTTCCCTCACTCCCGCATAAGATGCCACGGCTGAAACTGCACGTGTAACTTCCGGACTTCTAATCAGCTGGGTGACATTCTCCCTGTCACACCAAACCGTTCCTGCGTCCGAATGTTCCAATACCACCTCCGTTTTCTCTGCAATTTGACTAACGTTTTGTTCGTCTTCTAATCTAATTTGGTTTTTTAACGCTTTATAAGCAATTGCCCGGTACATAGCTCCGGTATCCACATAGAAAAGATTCAACCGCTTGGCCACGAGCTTGGCCACCGTGCTTTTCCCGGCACCGGCAGGACCATCAATGGCAATTTGCAGCGCTTTTGGTTTTTTTTGCTTCAATCGAAAGTGCTCCTTTTCTTTAAATAGATATACTTGCCGCGAGCAGGATCGCAACAATGTTATTTAAGGAGTGTAACCCAATAGCAGGATAAAGTGATTTATATTTATCATAAAGGTAAACAAAAAACATTCCTAACATAAAACGCGGAAAAAACCCAACGGCCTGAAAATGAAGGCCGGAAAAGATAACCGCACTCAGCACAGCTGAAGTCCATTTCCCAAAGTAAGTTTGCAAGCTTCCAAAAATAACTCCCCGAAATAACGTTTCCTCCACCATGGGAGCTAAGACACCGGCTAAACCAATATTTAATAACAATGAATACCATGTCGCTTGTCCTAATAATCTAACATAAATATCCGTATCAGGGACGGTAAAACCATGCCGGTAAAGCCAAATTGCATAACAGATATTTATAATCCAGGCTAAGACATATAATTTGATGACCTCCGGCATTATTTTTTTAAGCGGCACATAACGCCAACCAAACTGAGCCCATTCCCAATGCCGAATTCTTTTTATACCCCAAATCAAGAGAGCAAGAGACAATTGTGTCAGAAACGCATTTAGATACATTAACATTTGTTCATGAGGCCAACGTTTAAATAACCAAGCCGTTCCAAAAGCCAATATAACGTATATGAAAACCATCCCTGCTAGAGCCATAACCAGATCTACCCAACTTAAGTGACGTTTCAGAAGAGAATTCAATTCAGTTTCTTCGTTCATATATAAATCTCTTCTTTCTGAGTTTCTAAACATAAATTTTCTTCCTTGCCTGATATTTCCAGGGTGAATGGGGTTTAAACAAGACATTCTAAGCTAAAGAAAGGGGGATTGAAGATATGTTTTCACGTCCTAAAAAACAACACCATCAATACAAATATCTTATTATTCCAGGCCTGATCGCAGCTTTTGTGCTTGGGCGGAAATTTCAAAAGTACGGTTATCCTATTGTATCACGCGAGAGCCACTCTTCAAATGGTGAAAACAGAAACTTTGACAATTAAAAATATGTTCATCTATGTGTTCCTGATTTCAAGGATACCATTTTTCTGGAAATGAACAACTCCGAGGCTGCCGCGGAGTTGTTCTTATATTATACTTGATTATTATACTCGATAACTTTAAACGTTACTCCATAAACTATTACACAGGAATACTTTTGTTTACAAGCGCGTTTTTGGAGCAGGAAAGATTATTGAACCAAGGACCAGACAGAGAAAGCTGGTTACTAATCCGGGATACAAAGGATCAATCCCATCAGGTACGGCCAGTTTCCATACCAAAATAGCCATCGGACCTGCCACAAGAGCTATTAACCCCCCTCTGGGACTTACCCTTTCCGGGAAGAAGATTGCTCCTAATAAAGGAAAACAAACAGCTGCACCTCGTAATCCCAGTGACAGAATGCTCCAGAGTAAAATCAGAGACTTCATATTGCTGCTTACAAACAACAAACTCAAGCCCGCCACCAGCACAATAAATACTTTAGAAACATACATCAATTTCTGTGCTCTCGCTTGCGGTGAAATAAACTTCTTATAAACATCCATTGTTAACATTGTGCTGATTCCCAGGGTCAGTCCTGCGCCGGTTCCGATCACCGTAACTAAAAGAGTGCCCAAAACTATACCTCCAAACCAAGGGGGCAGACAGTTCATCACAAAGATCGGCAAAGCCTCAGCGGCATTTATGTCAGGAAAATTTATTTTCATATACATACCGACTAAAAGACAGGCTAATCCGGTTGGAGGAATTAAGATCGCTGAGACAAGTGCCCCACGTCGCGAAGTTGCTGCATCCTTACCGGCAAACATCGCTTGAATATACGTTTGAGTGGATATAACACCAACAATCAAAGAAAAACCTGCCGCTAAGTCAGTGGAATAGCCACGCCCAAAGAGACTGAAGTATGGAAAAGCAGGCAGACCGTTGGTTAGACCCGTAACCCCTCCAACTTTAATATAGGCCAATATGCCAATCACTATTAGTGAGCTATAAAGAAGAATTAATTTTGCAATCCCTGTCATCCCCGCTCCTGTCAAGCCACCAAAAAACACGTAGCAAATGACCAGTATAACTGCCACAAGCGCCCCCCAAATCGGACTAAGCGGAAACATCGAACTGAAGAGTGCTACGGCAGATAGGATTTGGGCAACAATAGCAAAGAAAATACCAATCGAGCTGAAGACAGTAGTTATTGGCCCGGCTTGCGGCCCATAGGTCATAACTAAGAACTGAGGGACGGTTTCCTTGCCGGATTCACGTAAAGGCTTTGCTAAAAACAAGCCCAAGATCAAGCAGCCAATTCCTGCCCCCAGAGTAAACCACCATGCTGATGCGCCAACTTGAAAGGCAAGCTGGGCCGTTCCAACTGTAGCCGATCCGCCAACTATTGTCCCCATAATAGTACCCGCGACTAAGGTTACGCCTGCCTTACCGCCACCTGTTGAAAAATCCGCAGCGGACTTGACACGAGAACCGGCAAAAACGCCTATTCCCAATACTAAAACTAATGTCAGAATAATAAAGATCAAATGAACCAGGGTTAAATGCATACTGTCCCTCTTCTTTCGCTGCTTAAAATTTCCTATGCCCAATAAGAATGCCAATCGGCAAACCTTTAGCGTGCTTGTCCAAGGCAAAACCGGCGAATTATTCCTAATGTAATATCTGAATGCTGAAAATGAAAAGGCTATCTTTTAATTTTACCTTAATTATCAACAATA
>CAYWSF010000149.1:0-5117 GCA_964460725.1 uncultured Desulfosporosinus sp. | reverse complement strand
AAAACCTGTCTGGGAATATTGAAACAACCGCTGTTTAATTATTACACGTAATTTTAAGAAATTACATAAAAACCCACTAAATCTAACGATAATTTAGGCTATTTAACCTGGAAGGCTATTACGGCCTTCTTTTTCATATGCCTGATAAACTTCTGACTTTGTCACCCCATAACGCTTCGCTACTTCTTTCATGACATCTTTCTTACTCAATCCACGTCTGATACCTTCTTTAACTTCCCGGTACCAATCTTCCGGGCCACCAACCGGTTTTACAGGGACGTAGGGGGCGATCACAATGCAACACTCCCCGCGTGGCGCTGTTATCACGAAACCGGCTATTAGCTCCGGGATAGTTCCCCTGTGCACCTGCTGATGTATTTTCGTCAACTCACGTACGACAACCGCATCACGTTCTCCAAAATAAGCAGCGATATCCTGTAAAGCTGCCGGCAAACGATGTGGTGCTTCATAAAAAATCTGAGTCAAAGGAAGTGCCGCCAATTGTGCAAGCATCTTTTTCCGTGCGCTTGTTGCAGCCGGCAAAAATCCGTGAAAAGCAAAACTCTCGGTCGGCATTCCGGACAATACCAAGGCCGTGAGTGCCGCATTCGGTCCCGGCAAGACATCTACCGGAATATTCTCCGCCTGACAAAGACGAATCACTTCACATCCCGGATCAGAAATTCCCGGCAAACCGGCATCAGAAATAAGCGCAATCGTGTGACCTTTTTTTAATTTTTCCACCAATTCCAACGACTTCTTCTTTTCATTATGTTCATGATAACTGATCATGTGAGTTTTAATCTGGTAATGCCGCAAAAGCTTTCTCGAATGACGGGTATCCTCAGCAGCAATCAAATCTACTTCCCGCAAGGTATCTAAAACCCGCAAGGTGATATCTCCTAAATTTCCAATCGGCGTCGCACATACATACAACGTCCCTTTAGCCAACATAGACTTCTACTCCCGGCATGGTTTTTATTCTTTCCGCAAAAAGCTGATACAAAACAAACAATCACCATCTAATAATTGCCCAAAATGAAGGTGGCAAACATGAAAACCTTCTTTATACAGGCGCTCAAGATTATCACGTGCTACTCCCTGAATGTATTCAGCATTGGCCTTCACACGTTCTGTTTCCTTTTCGGGAAGAGTACATTCTCGTTTTAACTTTGTATTTTCTTCTTCCAAGGCTTGCACATAAGGCTGCAAACGGTGAATCTCTTCAAGAAGCGAACGTAATTTTTCTTCCACTTCGATCAGGGCCTGGGTCAATTGCCTCATACTTTCTCACTCTTTCCTTTTGGCTTTTCTCCTTTCCCTTTGCGTTGCCCGTCAGATTTAACGACGCTGGCACTGTCTGCCGGGGAAGATGCTTCATCTGGAGTGTCTGCCGGTTTTTGCTCTGCCGGCGGGTTGTTTTTTGCACAATGCCCTTTTTCTCCAGATTTGTAACAACCATTTTCATACTTGAGACAGCACATGAGCCGACCACAAATGCCAGAAATTTTAGTTGGATTGAGCGAAAGTTTTTGATCCTTAGCCATACGAATAGAAACCGGTTCAAAGTCTCCCAAGAAGGAGGCACAACAAAGAATCCGTCCGCAAGACCCGATCCCGCCGAGCATTTTTGCTTCATCGCGTACTCCTATTTGACGCAGTTCAATACGCGTCCTGAATATGGCGGCTAAGTCCTTAACCAGTTCTCTAAAATCCACTCGACCCTCCGCCGTAAAGGAAAAAATAATCTTATTGGTGTCAAATGTATACTCAACGTCAATTAATTTCATAGGCAATTGATGCTTGGCGATTTTCTCCAGGCAAATTTGAAAGGCTTCTTTCTCTTTTTTTTCGTTTTTCTTTACGAACTGTTCATCCGCAGACGATGCCTTACGCATCACCTGTTTTAAAGGCAAAACTACTTCCTCGTCGGCAACCAGTCGCGCGGGTATAACCAATTCACCAAATTCAACTCCCCTAGCTGTTTCTACAATTACCTTATCAGATGCGGCCAGTTTCAGATCTCCCGGGGAGAAATAATATATTTTACCGGCGTGCTTAAAGCGAACGCCTACAACTTCAATCACATACAGCATCTCCTTGTTGGAATAATTTCAAAGCTAGTTCTTCAAACACTAGTCTCGGATTTACATTTTGTCGTAATAAATTTATCGCCTTCCCGATCGCCAATAACTCAACCGGGCAAATTGTGCCTTTACGAATTCCTTCTTTGGCTTGAAACGCCAGGACCTGCAAATATAGTAGGGCTTGATTCCGATCGATGGGGAACAGGGAATAAAGTTTAAGGAAATCTTTTTCCTCTACCACAGTGCGGAATCTATTAACCCATTCCTCTGTCACTGACACACCTTGCTTAAGAAGGGCTGTCGCTAAGTGTTGATTTTCCCCACTTAAACGAAAAGCCTGTGCTGCTTCCTGCTGATCCACCTCACCTAACCCGCTTAACCAATCATCTTCCGTCAGGTCCGGAAAATAAACCGGCTGTGCTCTGCTCTGGATGGTGGGCAAAACTCCTTCGGCATTTTGGGCACATAATATAATAACCGTTTGCTTCGGCGGTTCCTCAATAACCTTCAATAAAGCATTGGCTGCCGGTAAAGTCATGGAATCCGCCTGTTCGATGATCGATACCTTATATTTCCCCTCATGATGCTTATAGTATACCTTTTGTTGCCAAGCGAGGACCTGCTCGATCCCGATGGTCGTTTTTTGGGGTTTCAACCATAAAACATCCGGATGATTGCCGCTGCTAATTTTATGACAGGCATTGCATTCCTGGCAAGGCCCCTCCGGCGTAAGCTGATTACAGTTTAAAATCTGCGCTAAGCGGAGACTTACCTCTCGCTGATGCAGGACACTTTCTCCATGAAACAGTAAAAGATGTGCCAGGCGATTTTCCCGTGCCGCTTTCTCCAAGAGTACCAACTGTAGATTCATAAATCAATCACACCTTTAAACACTGATCACTCCTCGATAATCCAAATGGTTTGGTTTTCAAAACCATCCCACCCCTGCCAATGTCCCTCACCGGCAGTAAGCAATATATCCAAAATTTCACAAGTCATTTCTTCGCCCATCACAATAACAGGGACTCCAGGCGGATAAGGAGAGATCGTCTCACCGACAATCTCACCCCTGCTTTCCTTGAGAGGGATTTGACGCTTACGGGCAAAAAAAGCATCCCGCGGGGATAATCTCAGCTTTGGCAAAGGAGGAATTCTCCGGTTATCGTTTCCTACTTGCCTTTTTGACTCAGCACTGCCAAGCGAATGAGCGCAAGCGGCAAAATTTTCCAATCCCTTGGTGAGCCTGCGGAGATCTTCCGGTGTGTTCCCTATTCCCAGCATAAAAAGAATGTTTTCCTCATCCCACAACTCCGGTTCAATGCCGTAATTCGCCCGCAGGTACTCCACACAACGCGGCGCAGGAACACCCAACGGAAGAGTATTGATCAGGATTTTTGTCCAATCGGCCGTATGAATACCATATGTACCTGCATCTTTTTGCGAGAGAATACGAAAACTCGTTCCCAATTGGCGATGCAGGTTTTCCACTTCTTCCTGAAGGCACTGCCAACGGCTGAAATCCAGTGCAAATTCGCCGGCCCGTTCCAAGGAGGCTAAAAGCAAATAACTAGGACTTGAGGATTGCAGAAGTTCCAGACTTTGTCTTAAACGACTGCGCGAGACTCTGGGTCCTTGCACATGCAGCATGGCTGACTGAGTAAGGGCACTTAAGGTCTTATGAGCACTCTGTAAGACAAGGTCTGCGCCAAGTGTTAAAGCACTTGGCGGAAATAATGGCCCAAGATAGTGTGAGCCATGTGCTTGATCTACAAAAATAGGTATATTGGGCCCGATACATATTCTTTCATCCAATAATTGCTTTAATTCAAAGGCTGTTCCATAATAACTGGGATAGGTAACATGGCAGGCGGCGATCGCTTGCCATGGAATCTGTTGCTTCTCCAGGTTAAATCCTAAAGGAAGATTAAAATCCGGATGAATTATCGGCATAACATATTCTGGGTTCAAACCGCTTAAGACCAAGGCCGACATAACAGAACGATGGGAACTTCTCTCCACAACAACCCGTTTAGCAGCGGTGTCCCCCAAAGCAAGAAACATCGCTTGATTTCCAATCGTTCCGCCATTAACCAGAAAAAATGTTTCTTCTGCCCCAAAAATCTTTGCCGACCGTTTTTGGGCTTCAGCAATTATCCCAGTTGGCGAATGAAGCATATCCAATCCCGGGAGCTCAGTTAAGTCAAAGCCTGGAAAATCCAGGCCATTAAAAAACTCCATTCGACCTTTATGTCCAGGAGTATGGAAAGAGCAAAACCCCAGTTTTTGATAATTACTCAATCCTTCTCCCAGCTCCCCCACCGCTAAACCTCCATCCGCGAATTATTAACAAAACCATAATTGACACATAGCATCACTATATTTTAACATAAGTTAGAAAATGTTTCATCTTTTATTGGAGAACGTTATTCTTTGGATTATTGCCAAAAAGAAGCCCTTTGATAATAAAGAGAAATTCCTGATATTCCGGAGAGCCTTGTTCAGCCATAAACAATTCTTGCTGACAATCCGAACAAAAAAACACTCCCGCGACCCGAAAACCATCGTATAGCCCATTTCTAGGGACTTGAGCGCAGCGACAACATACGGGTAGGATTTGCCCCTTGTTCCGAACTGCTTCATTCTGAACTGTTTCGTTTCGCACTGTTTCGCTCCGAACTTTTTCATTGTTTTGGGGCTTTTCCTGAATCCCCGGAGTCCTTAATGGTTGGCTGTAAGTTGTCTTCATCATCGTAAAACTCCCCCTCCTAATCTTCTTCCTTTATTCTTCCCCCTCTCCCATCGATTTAGTCATGATGCTGCTGCTGGACATTCCCGAATTTGTGATCACGACTTGAACATTCAGCGAAACAGGAAAATCCACTAGTTGCTGCTCCCATTGATCTTTTACTGTCTTCCAATAGGCCGGCTTTTTCTCTTCGATGTGCCGGCCAATTCCTAAAAAGTCCAGGCCTAACTCTCTTGCTTTCTGAATAGCCTGCTCACATTCCTGCTCAATCTGCTGAGCAATAA
>CAYWSF010000148.1:0-5119 GCA_964460725.1 uncultured Desulfosporosinus sp. | reverse complement strand
TCTCCCATTGGTTATTATCGGAAAAGATATCTTCTAAACGCCACTTAGCATTCTCAGGAATATCCATTCTCGACTTAAGCTTTTGTTCCACAAGCTTCCCTCCTTATAATATGATTTCAATGTAAAATGATGCGTCATAATTCCGGTGTCATTCTGAGCAACGCGAAGAATCTATTTACCCCAGTTTTCAGACAAATCAACCCACTGTAGATTGATGCTTTCAATCAAAGCATTCTTCATATTTTGTGTCCATCCTTTATTCTGTTTATCCCTAGTAATTGCAGCTTTTACATTCAGTTGAATAAAAAAAATATACTAATTTATTGACACTATATTTCTCGGTAAATCCTTTAACGAGTTTGTTTTTATGTTCATATAAACGCCGTTCAAGGTTATTGGTTACGCCAGTATAAAGGACCTTGTTAGACCAATTTGTCAAAATATAAACATAGTACATAAAACACACCCCTTGGATAGATTCTTCACTTTGGAACTTATCACACAAGTAAAAGCTCTCTTAATTATTCACTATCTGAGATTAATCCGCAAATTAAGGATCATATTTGGATTACGATCTTTCTCATGAGTCAGTAGTTTTATTTGCCTCATCTTTGTACGGCTTCCGAGGCGGACGTGGGCCAAAGAACTGGAAGTAATGGCATTCCAGCCGTCCGGAATATAGCTTGCGGCTTTTATCCCAGCGGCGACCAATTAATTGTTCCGGGGACTTGTGAGTGGTAAGCATATGCAGAGACCAGTTTTCCAAACGCTTAAACGTTTCCCCGAGCTCCAGATAGAGTCCTTCAATCTCTTTAGAATCACCCATTCTTTCGCCATAGGGTGGGTTGGCAATCATATGCCCATATTTAAAGCGGGAGCGCACATCTGCAACCGGCAGTCGCTGGAAGTGAATTACTTCGTTTAACCCGGCCTCAAGGGCATGTTGCCGGGCTAAAGCCAAAGCATGGGGGTCTGTATCCGAGCCGTAGATATGTAAAAGCACACTGCGATCCCAAAGATCGAGTGCCTCCTGCCAAGCTTCCTGCCATAGTGCTTTTGGAATTCTAGGCCATTTTTCGGCTGCGAAACTGCGTTTAAGACCCGGCGCCCGGTTTTGGGCAATAAATGCCGCTTCGATGGGAATCGTTCCGGTCCCACAAAAAGGGTCTATTAAAGCGCGCTCTTTATGCCAGAAACTAAGTTGAATCATAGCCGCTGCCAATGTTTCTTTTAACGGAGCTTGTCCGGCGAGTTGGCGGTAGCCGCGCTTATGTAAACCTAACCCGGACGTGTCTATGGTCAGGGTAACAATATCTTTGAGCAGGGCAACTTCTATCTGATAACGGGGTCCTGTCTCCTCAAACCAGCTCCGGCCATAGGTTTCCTTGAGGCGTTCCACAATCGCCTTTTTCACAATTGCCTGACAATCGGAAACACTAAACAACTGGGACTTAATAGATTTTCCTTGAACAGGAAAGTTCGCATCTTCAGGAAGCCACTCCTCCCATGGTAAGGCCTTGGTCTGCTGAAAAAGTTCTTCAAAAGTTCGGGCTTTGAAGGAGCCCATTTTTACAAGCACCCGATCAGAACTGCGTAACCATAGGTTTGTCCGACAAATCCCCAGCTCATTGGTAATAAAAGAAACTCGCCCGTTTTCGACACGTAAATTATCATACCCAAGGTTTTTTAGCTCACGCGCCACAATGGATTCTACGCCAAAAGCGGCCGTTGCAATCAATTCAATTTTTGCCATATGGATTCAACCTTTCTCGTTCAGGTGGCATACGCACTGCACATCCTGACGATCTTATAAGCTTATATATTCGTATCTTTATTCTGTACTATCATAAGTGGTGTTAATCCAAATAACAAGTTTTTGAAATAAACAAAGGCAGTCTATTTTCAGACTGCCTTCGAGCATAATCGCCACTAAGCCAATCGTTGGCTTCTTGTTTTTTACTTCTGTCACCTTTTCTCTAAAACTAAATATCATGCAGATAGAGAAGATCTTACTTTGGATATGCTTAGATTGAGGTGATTATATGAAGTATAAATTGTCGCAATCCAATTACAGGCACTTGGTAGTAGGGGTTGACACACCAATTCCCCTGAAAAACGGTAAATATGTATCTGCGATCAACTTTGATAACGCAGCTTCGACCCCTCCCCTTGTTTCAGTTATGGAGGAAATTAATCATTTTTCCACCATGTATTCTTCCATACATCGAGGCATCGGTTATAAATCAAAATTTTCTTCCCAACTTTTCGAAGAAGCAAGGTCGATCGTCTTGAAATTTGTCAATGCTGATCCTGATCAGGATACCGTAATTTTTGTGAAAAATACGACCGAAGCGATTAACAAATTATCTTATCGTCTCTGGGAGGGAAACAAAAAAAGCGTCATTCTTTCTACCTGGATGGAGCATCATTCTAACGATCTCCCATGGCGAAATAAGTTTCAAGTGGATTATGTGCGAACAGATGAACATGGAAAATTAAGCCTGGAAAATTTAGAGTATAAGCTAAAAATTCATAGGGGCAATGTTAAACTAGTAACCGTGACCGGCGCCTCAAATGTGACAGGATATGTAAACCCGATACATAATATCGCTGAACTTGCCCACCGCTATAAGGCGAAAATATTGGTTGACGGTGCTCAGTTAGTCCCGCACCGTGCCGTAAATATGAAACCCAAAAATCCGCTCCAGCAGATCGATTACCTGGCCTTTTCCGCGCACAAAATGTATGCCCCCTTTGGAATTGGTGTACTGATTGGTCCCCAGGATACATTCAAGCGCGGAATCTCAGAATTCGTGGGTGGCGGTACAGTTGAAACTGTGACTCACGATTGGGTAGTATGGTCAGACCCTCCTCATAAAGAAGAGGCAGGAACACCTAATCTGATGGGTATTGTTGCTCTTGTAGCAGCGATTCAAACCTTAACAAATATTGGTATGCAAAATATAGATCACTATGAGAATGAGCTTACGAACTATGCCAACCTGAAGCTAAAATCAATCCCTGGGGTTACGCTCTACTCACATACGGGTCCGGATGAACCGCGAATCGGGGTGATTCCTTTTAATATTAAAGGAATGGCCCATGGGCGGGTTGCCTCTATCCTTTCCAATGAAGCAGGCATCGCCGTTCGTACCGGCTGTTTTTGTGCCCAGCCCTATATGCAGCAACTTTTAGGTATTTCCCCGCAACAAATGGAATTATATAAAAACGATCCTCAAGCTCACCGTCCGGGTGTAGTTCGTCTGAGCTTCGGATTGTACAATAACTTCAGTGAAATTAACATATTAATCCACTTGCTGGAAAGAATTATTCAGCACCCGGCAGCTTATAGTAAATTAAATGTTATATAAATCTTATTTCTACAGATAATAAGTTTATATTAAACCTTGAAAGGGTGCATGAATTTGGATAAGAGAATGAACATCCTCATGTTTAGCGGGGAATATGATAAAGCTTTAGCCGCTTTGGTGCTCGCCAACTCTGCCCGGGAATTAAATGTCGATGTAACCATGTTTTTCGCGTTCTGGGGGCTTTTTTTAGTTCGAGACCCGGAGAAAGGAACGGCCGAAGATAAGAGCCTATATGAAAAAATGTTCGGGACGGTAACTCCGAAAGGGCCGGAAGCGTTACCCCTCTCCAGAATGAACATGGCCGGACTTGGCAAGCAAATGCTTCTGGAGATGATGGAAGATGACTCTACCCCCTCTCTGACAGATTTCCTTAACGGAGCGCGGAAAAAAGGGGTCAAATTTTATGGCTGTAAACTATCGGTTGATGTCATGGGATTTAAAGAAGAAGAGTTGTTGCCGGAAGTAAAAATTATCACGGCAAAAGAATACTTAAGCGATGCCTTGAACTCAGACCTGCAACTATTTATTTAACTATTTACTTTATGTAACTATACTTTTTCTTACGAAAATACTCTCACTTAATTTTCATACCTCCCTGTGAACTAAAAGTTCATGAAAGTTTATTTAACTATTTCGTACTTATTCCCAACGCTTCTTTAGCCAGCCCGTCTACATAATCATTAAATTTGTTCCCTGAATGGCCGGCTACCTTTTTGAATTTGTAAAGTCCATGATTTGCCCTCATGAAAGCGACATAGGCTTGAGTGAACTTGTTTTTCGCTTGCCATTCTCCGGTAACCCAATGTGAAATACCGGAATAGTCGTGATGGATTAGGATGCGGGCATTAATGGTTTTTGCTTTTTCCACGGCATGTACTACTGCTGCCAGTTCCCCTGCGACATTTCGCATACTTGCTGCTTCGTGGTCTTCCCCTACCCCGCTGCTTTCATGAACGATCTCGCCATCCTTGATAAAAGCATAACCATAGGAGTACTTTCCGTTATGAAAGCTGCCGTCGGTATAAACTTCATAGTCAAGTCCCGTGGGTTCCGGCAGAACCCCTGTCCTGTCATTTAGCCAATCAAGAGCTTCCGCTTTCGTTTCAAACCCTTTATATACTGCTCCTTTGTACCCCTTGACGGATGCTAAACATTCCGGCCAATTGTTAAAAATCCCTTTATTTACCCCTTCTTTGACTGCATAGTAATTTTTTTTACCCAAAGCTTGTACTCAGCCTCCTTACACTTGGAACTAAAACAATTAAATTTTAATTATGCCTACAGCGCCTTGAACCAAATATTACGGTATCAACTTCCGCAATTTAATTATCTAAGATTTATTTTATAAAAAAATGAATAATGCTAAAACCTAACCGATTGATGAATGATATTCTGCCAATAATAAGATAATAAGTTAAAGATAAGTAAAACACAAACATAATAAGGAGGACTCCCTGTGACTAAAACAATGCTTACTATGGATGGCAATCAGGCAGCCGCCTTGGCTTCTTACTCTTTAACTGAGGTAGCTGCAGTCTTTCCAATTACTCCGTCAACGCCGATGGCTGAAAGTATAGACGAATGGTCTGCACATGGAAGGAAAAATCTCTTCGGTCAACCGGTAATCGTTTCCGAACTGCAGTCGGAAGCCGGTGCTGCCGGAGCCCTGCACGGTTCTTTGGCAGCCGGCGCCCTCTCGACTACTTATACTGCTTCTCAGGGACTGCTTTTAATGATCCCCAATATGT
>CAYWSF010000147.1:1765-5124 GCA_964460725.1 uncultured Desulfosporosinus sp. | reverse complement strand
AATTCATCCGTACCGCCGCTCCCTTCAAATTCACCGATTTTATTTCTGTCGGCAATCCCATTTAAGTAAACTGCCGCATGTCCCTGAACGCCGTTAAAGGCAAGCAGCATGGTTCGGGAACTCCATTCTAATGGAATTTGAAACCGTTTAGCAATCACTGATACCCTTTCACTTGAAGGTAATACCACGGACTGTCTTTCAGTTAACAATGACTGAGCGAAGTTTTCCTTTGAGGATTCGGATTCCTTTGTCCAGGCCTGACGAAGAGAAGAATATCGCTCCCAATCCCCGTTTAAATCCTGGGAATATCGTTTAATACTAACCAGATTTTGCTCTGTTTCCAGGGATTCTCCGAGCGGACTTTGCCAGTACCACCAAAGTAAGACAAAGGATAAGGCCAGTAAAGCAATAAAGATGACTAAACGACGATTAAACATAGTCATGCCCCTTATTATATATGTAAATTAACATATTCGTGCAAGATCATAAAAAAACCTTTGCTATAAATAAAAATACCTTGGTTACCGGTTCAATCAGAACAAGTTTCCCATGGATTAATAATAATAAAAGGATTTATAGCGGGTTTTTTGTCGTAAATTTCCTCATTAACCTAAAAAGGAAAAAGGAGAGTCAATAACTCTCCTTTCTTAAATCAGCGCTGTGTGTAATTTAACAATTAAGCCGGCTGTGGAGCATCAACCGGACAAACATCAGCACAAGCCCCACAATCAATGCAAAGTTCTGCATTAATCACAAACAATTCTTCACCTTCGCTGATTGCTTCTGACGGGCATTCTGCTTCGCAAGCGCCACAGCTGATACATTCTGAATTAATAACATATGCCATTTTTAAAACATCCCCTTTTTTCATCTTCAGCAATACATAATATATCAAAGCAATGAAAAAAAGGCAAGCTAAATATTAGCATAACCTAAAATTAATTATTTATGCATCAAACCTAGTAATCAAAAAATAAAAAACATCAATTTTACAGATCACGTTCAGGCCGATATGGTACTTGATACAGTCGGCGCAGACAATGTGAGCAATAAGGCAAAATCCGATTACTGACATGATTCCTTCGAAAAAGAACATGACCTAGATCTTCATGTTCGAACCCACAAGCACGACATTTTTCCAGCATTTATTCTAACCCTCCTAGACTTTGTGTGTTTCTGTACAAACAACTTACCTTTGTAGTATGTACTTTTTATTCATAAAATATACCCCTCTGCAAACTAAACTTGCTTGTCTATCGCCTCAAAACCGATCGGTACAGCCTCTTGCATCGCCTCGCCAATGATTTTTTGAATATCGTTGACCATGCGTGACAATTCGAACTCTGCTTTCAAATACTCCCTTGCTGCCGGGTTTAAACTGACCATGCTATATAAACGCTCTAACTCTTGCTGTCTTTCCTCGCTGATCTCGGTTTCTGACATTTGTGCCCTGCGAATCTCCCATTGCTTCACTTGGAAATCATGAACCAGCCTATGATTATTAGCATCACTCATAACCTTTGCTGTAGATAAAAGTTAACTGCTTATATTCATCCGATTCCTTCAGTGTCCGTGCCAATTCTTGTGCTAAATCATATTCTGCCATATTGTTTTCCCCTCCCGGTAACTTATCTCTTTTTAAACTAAGGCTTATTCTTCCAGATATATATTAGCAATGTCTTCCAATAAATCAAAGGCCTGGAGTCTGCTGTAAGACAAGAAATCATCCCATTGTTCACGGGTAATTTTCCAAGGACAATGAACTGCCAACCGGCTGGCAAATCCCAACGGAGTTCCGCCATTCATTTTTTCCAACCTGCGTTGCGCAAGGCTTACTACCCCCGGAGCATGCGCATTACAAATTATTGGTTCCAGACATATTACCGGCTTACCCAAATAAGTTACTGCTAAACTAAATTTTGTGAGCTGTTTAATCGCTACTTTTTCCCGACAAACAGCACCTTCCAAAGGAACCGGATCAGGCTGAGTTATCCCGCCCAGTTTGCTCCAGTAACTCTGTTCAGCTGGGCCGGCATTAAAAACACAAATCCCCGCAGCCCCCATTTGAGAGGCAAAAAGTAGTAAAAAACGGGCAAAATCACATTCCATATTTCCCTTTAACGAAAATCGGTCTAAAATTACCAGCCGTTCAGCGCTGCTTATACTAATTTCACCGATATCCGCTTCCTCAAATTCAACTACATTATACCCCGGAAACTTACTACTCTTAGGTTTTAAGCTAATTCCTCTTTCCGTCAAAAATGCTCCCAAGGCAAGCGTCCAATCCTCCAGACAGTCTTCATTCCACTCGATCCGGGGGGAAAGCGCAATCTCAATCCAAGGCATATACTCGACTCCTTCACAAACAGCTTAAATACCAATTTAGTATTTCACTGTAATGTGAGGTCTATTCTTAAGGCCCAGGCACAACAGTACCGGTGTCCGTCCTTATGCAGCGAGCAATTCTGCCAGTAGTATCCTTCTAATCCAGAGTGTAGCGCACTTTATTCTCACTTTCAAACCCTACAACCGAATGGACTCCGAGCTCACGCAGCATTTGTCCGGCTTCCTCAATGTCTCGTCCGACTGCTTCTGCACAGTGCGCATCTGAGCCTAACGTAAACTCGATCCCCCGCCGCATTATTTCCTCGATTAAGCGTCTCTCCGGGTAAAACTCGCCCACCGGTTTATATCTGCCATTAGTATTCACTTCCAAGACTAATCTGTGTTCGGCAACCGTCGTCAATGCTTCATCGGCAAGCAGCAAAATATCCTGCCGCGGCCTAACACCAAAAACCTTAATCAGATCAAAATGTCCAAGCGTCGTAAAAAGTCCGCTTCCGGCAGCCAGGGTCACGACTTCAAAATACTGCCCGTAAAGCTGATCAGCATCTTTCTTATGATGCAGGGGTTCCTCTTCCGGAAGATCAAATGCCCAGCCGTCGAACTCGTGAACTGAACCTATTACAAAGTCAAACGGATACTGTTTAAGCAAATGTTTAATCCTTTCTTCCTCATGCGGACGGTATTCGGCCTCCAACCCGATCCGAACCGCCAAATCGGGATACTCTTCCGCCACTTCCCGAATCAAGGGAAAATTCATTTGCTCCCAGTAATAGTCATGATCAGCAAAGCCAATTTCTTTTAAGCTACGGCGAGAGGCTTCATTCAAGAACGCCCTAATGTTTTCCTTGTTTGCCTCTCGATCGTTATGACCGAGCAGATGAACATGCATATCTAACACTCTCTAAATCCCTCCGTGCCCCTTATAAAGGTTGTAACCCTCCGTGCCTCCTATAAAGGTTGTACTCCGGTAATGAGCATAAGATAGGGAAACGTATCCAGCTCAGAATGTGCAG
>CAYWSF010000147.1:0-1755 GCA_964460725.1 uncultured Desulfosporosinus sp. | reverse complement strand
TCCTTATGCATCCTTACGCATCTTTACGCATTTTTACGCATCTTTACGCGTCTTTACGCAAACAGCATCACAGACCCCTGTCTCCTGCATACTAATTCCCGTTAACCCAAGACAGAGGAAATCTCTTCGCTTAGGGAACACGGAGAAAGGAGCCGCGAGAAAGTGTAATATAATAACCATTCCCTTGTTACACACCCTTGTTACATAAAGAGTCACGTTAAAAATGCAACAAAAGAACCGTCCCCCTGTTACAAATTGGCTCAATGTCTGACTTTCTATAAAGGTTGTACGCTGGTGGTGAGCATAAGATAGGGAAACGTATCCAGCTCAGAATGTGCTGTCGTTGTCGTTGGTGCAGCCAAATCCGCAAAAAAATTACCCGTTAATTTTACATCCGTTCTCCCGGCGATGCGGCCATTTATAATCCGCAAACTGTAGGGCGCACTAAGAGAGTATGATCCGGCAACTGCCTTTTGAGTATGTAAGCCAAGCACCGATAAAACAAGCACGCCATCCTGCACCCCCTGTAAAGCCTCGACCCAGGGAACCTCCGCCTTATGCTTCAGATAAAGCCCTGCAGTACCTTGAGGAATGCCCGTCGGTTTCGTACCCCAGCGCACGGAATCTTTCACACGCAGGAAGGGAGTCTGAAGTTTTCCGTCCTGGACCAACACCGTCCGCTCAGCCGGTACTCCCTCGGCCGTAACCAGATAAGATCCCAATTCCAGCGGACGCAGAGGGTCAATCAGTAATGTGAGATGCGGGTGGAATACCGGTTTATTCTTGAGGAAACTTTCCTTTGAAAATGCTCCCTGCCCTTCCAGCACTCGTTCTCCGGAAAAATTCGGCAGTACAAACTGCCCCACCATTTCCTTGGTCAAAGAAGGAGCAAGGACTACTTGCGTCTGCGGGCCTACGGGCGATGCCACCGTCTGCAGCGCCTCATACTGATTCAACGTCCGTGCCCATAATCCCTCCTCTTCTCCCGGTTGAAAATAGCGGCGTTTCGCAAATCCGCCTCCGACCACGCTGTCAAAGGAAAACCACGCGGTAAATTGAGATTTTTGATATGTAACGGCAAGACCGGTCGAAGTACGCACGTGCCGGTATCCCCAAGCCGTTTGAATACCTCCCTGTATCTTTGCTTGAGAGGGTTTATTTAATAACCATTGCTTGATTCGATCAAACAAAATCTGATCATCGCCGGCAATAATTTTTTGTATGGCCCGATCCTCTACAGCTACAAGCGGCAGAGGTTCCGGAGAAGGAATATGTACGGCATCCGGGTCTTCATAGGCAGCCTGTCTCCATTGTTCTAACTCTTGCTGCCAATACACCCGGTTGTCATGTGGTGCCAATTGAACCATGGCATGACTGCATTTACCGTCTGCCCAGACTAAGAAGACCTCACCGTTTTCACCCTGACGATAACTGGGCGGCGTATAAACACTGCCCAAAGAATCATCCTTAATACCTAGGGACACCGCTTCCGATTCATGCACCATAATTCGCCAGCCTGACAGACGCAGTTCCTCTTTTGGGGGAACCTGCTGAGACTGATAAAGAAAATCTTCTAATTGTGCAATGAGTTTCATGACTGTTCCCCTCCCAAACTTACTTGTTGGTCGGCGTCCATCAGCAGGTAACGATGGCTTCCGCCGCTTGAAGTAACTGATTGCCCTCCTTTTCCGCAGGTTCCGATGGCATCATAACACCCTTCGCCAAGCCCGCCGCGAATTGCTTGCAGCGCGGAAA
>CAYWSF010000146.1:4716-5146 GCA_964460725.1 uncultured Desulfosporosinus sp. | reverse complement strand
TGTATTATGCAGCGGGTGACTATAACCAAAACTTTTTAGATTTGATGGAATCTAATATAAAAGAAGATAGGAATGACTTGGATTTATTGTTTGGTTGTATATTAGAGTGGGGAATGTCGTTATCATTACCATATTCAAAAGAATATATTGATGGTGTTACGATCCATAATGTTGCAGAAGGAGATTTAATCGCTTGTTTTGAAGAAAATATAAGCGAGGAGGTTATTCGGAAAATTGCTCAGAAAGAACCCAAACCATTAAGAGTAGTGTTTAGAGACAGTTCTTTTATGAATAGTCCAGCAAAGATTAATGTAGAAGAAATTTTCAAATTATTATCACCGAATACCAAAATCAAAGTACTATAAGGAGGCAGACAATGAAATTACAATTTAAACATCAAAAGTTTCAGATGGAAGCTGCCAAAGCTGTT
>CAYWSF010000146.1:0-4656 GCA_964460725.1 uncultured Desulfosporosinus sp. | reverse complement strand
AACGGACAACCTTACTTAACTCCTACGTATTTAATTGATAAGGGGATTGATAAAAGTGGAAAGCAAATTATAGGTCAGCAGGCTATGACCGAAACTGAGACAAATAATTTTACAGGATTTAATAATCATGAAATTGTAAGCGGATTAAATGATGCTGCAATTCTAGAAAATATTCAAAAGTTGCAACGAAAAAGTTTTATTGAACCGTCTAAGAATATTGAGTCCTATGAGGTTACTCTTGAAGAACCAGATGGTAAAAATAAAAAAGTCAAAAAAGTAATGAAATATAACCTTACTGTTGAAATGGAAACAGGTGTAGGAAAGACATATACCTATATTAAGACAATGTATGAGCTGAATATTCGATACGGATGGAGTAAGTTCATCGTAGTCGTACCAAGTATTGCCATTCGAGAGGGAGTAAAAAAATCCTTTGAAATGCTGGAAGAACACTTCATGCAGCTTTACGGGCAGAAAGCGCGGTACTTCGTCTATGACTCCAAAAACCTGCATCAGCTCGACGAATTCTCTCAAAATAACGGTATTAATGTAATGATTATCAATACACAGGCATTCAACACCACAATGAACGAGGATAAAAATGTCGAGGGTAAATGCGGTAACGAGACGGCGCGTATTATCTACACCAAGCGAGATGAATTCGGTAGTCGTCGTCCTATTGATGTAATTAAAGCGAATCGTCCCATCATTATTCTTGATGAACCGCAAAAGATGGGAGGCGTAGCGACGCAAAACGCACTAAAGAAGAATTTTAACCCTCTGTTCTCTCTTAATTACTCAGCCACTCATAAGACAAGCCACAACTTAGTCTACGTTCTTGATGCGCTTGACGCCTTCAAAAAGAAGTTGGTCAAACGGATTGAAGTGAAAGGCTTCGAACTGATGAACCTCAGTGGAACGAACCGTTATATGTATCTTTCCGCGATTGTTATAGACCGTAAGAAACCGCCTCGCGCCCGATTGGAGTTTGAGGTCAGCCGTGCCGCCGGTTCTCCCAAGCGCGAGACCCATTTGCTAGAGGTTGGCGATAGTTTATATGTCGCCTCAAAAAGTTTGGAAGAATACAAAGGTATCTCAATTGCCGATATTGACCCGATACAGGCAACTGTAACATTCAGTAACGGAGACAAGCTCATCGCGGGTGAAGCCAGCGGCAACGTCAACGAAGAAGATATTCGCCGCATTCAAATACGGGAGACGATCAATTCACACTTTGACAAGGAAGAAAAGTTATTTGAGCAAGGTATTAAATGTTTGTCTCTGTTCTTTATTGACGAAGTGGCAAAATATCGCCAGTATGGTGATAATGGTGAAGAAATACTCGGTGAATACGGACGAATCTTTGAGGAAGAATACACCGCTGCTTTTAAGGAACGACTCAGCCGGTTCCCATCGAAATATCAAGACTATTTACGCAAAATCGACACAGCCCAAACACACAAAGGCTACTTTTCCATAGACAAAAAAAATCACGTCATAAATAGTTCAGTCAAACGCGGCTCGGACGGCTCGGACGATATCTCCGCATACGATCTAATACTCAAACAAAAAGAAATCTTGCTTTCCTTTGATGAACCTACGCGTTTTATTTTCTCTCACTCCGCTCTGCGAGAAGGTTGGGACAACCCGAATGTATTTCAGATTTGTACCCTGAAGCACTCGGATAACGTGACCACAAAGCGACAGGAGGTTGGTCGTGGTCTTCGATTGTGTGTTAATAGAAATGGCGAACGGCAAGATGTAGAGACGTGCGGTGAAGATTTAGTGCAGGACTTGAATACGCTTACTGTGATCGCAAGTGAGAGCTACTCCAAGTTTGTCGCTGATCTTCAGAAGGAAATAAAATCCGATCTTTATGAACGTCCGACAAAGGTCAGTAAGGACTACTTTGAGGGCAAAACAGTTTACTTTCCGAACGAGCAACCGTATACTATTACTACTGCGGAAGCCACAGCGATTTATAATTACCTCGTTCGCAATGATTATGTGGACGACAATGGCGGAGTAACAGACATCTATCGCAGTGTTGCAGAAAGTGGAAACTTCGCTGAGATGAAGCCTGAATTAGCTCCACTGGCGGGAACAGTGCACAAGTTGGTTCAGGCTGTCTTCGACCCGTCCGTCCTTGATGATATGACTGTCAACGGACACGAAACCAAAGTCAAGGACAATCCACTCAATGAAAACTGGGCTGCGTTCAAAGAACTTTGGGATCGCATAAACAAACGTTATGCGTATACGGTTGCTTTCAGCAGTGATGAACTTAAGGACAAATCCATTACCGCTATCGATACCGAATTAAATGTCGCTCGTCTATCCTACACCCTTACACAAGGATTACAGGAAGGTACTGATTTTAATGTTAAACGTACTGAAACAAAGAAGCTTGAACGTTCATGCGCTGGACTTACCAAATATGATCTCATCGGAAAAATTTCTGAAGGCACGTGCCTTACCCGGAAAACGGTGGCTGGTATTTTGGGTGGCATCAAAAATGATAAATTCCGACTTTTCCGTGAAAATCCTGAAGAGTTTATTGCAAAAGTCATTGACATCATCAATAAACAAAAAGCCGCTGTGGTCGTGGAACACATTACTTACGTACCGAGTGCTGAAGAACCGTACTCACAGGATATTTTCAATATGAGCCGCACTTCAGACGAGTACGCAAAAGCGTTCAAGGCGAAACGCTCCATACAGGACTATGTCTTCACAGACGGTTCGTCTGCTGACAGCATAGAGCGTCGATTTGCTGAAAATTTGGATGTTGCCGACGAGGTTATCGTGTATGCCAAGCTGCCAAGGGGACCGCGCGGATTCTACATTCCCACTCCTGTTGGCAAATATTCGCCGGATTGGGCTATATCTTTCAAAAAAGGTACGGTGAAACACATTTTCTTTATAGCTGAAACTAAAGGCTCAATGGACAGTCTTGAGTTACGCCCGATAGAAAAGGCAAAGATATTCTGTGCCAAGAAACTTTTTAACGAAATATCCACTGCCGGAGTAAAATATCACGACGTAGATAGTTATAAGAAACTGTTGGATATATTGGAAACACTATGAGAAAGCAATTAGGGGGTAACGATATTCAGCCAAAGTTCTCAACCTTTGGATCATTGAATTATCTCCCCTCGTTGTAATTTGCAATAAATAATTTCAGTAATGAAGACATTTAGCGAATACTATTACGGTTGGCAAGATGGAGACCAGTAGTATCCAGACTATACGGAACTGGCTTCCGATCTTGTCGAGCATTTTCGTATCGGGGACACCATCGTTGAAGAAAATGAAAAGAAGGTGTATATCCGCCTATATGAAACTATTGGAAAAATGAAAAAAGTATTGTTATCGTTCGACAAATTTTTTCGGAAACGAAATCCTGCCGTAAGGTGACTTTCAAGATTATCACCGTATGTATAAAACCTGTGTAAGGAGTCTCACGAAAATAATAACGCCAATGACGACGATATTAATAACGATAGAGTTATTTAGGATTTCTGGAAGACGGTATTTGTTCCCCTTTCACCCATTGGAGTACATTGGTCTTGGAATAGAGGCACTGTCTGCCAATTGATATGCGGAATGGTGCCGTTTTTTATGTTATACCGATTCCATCATGGATTTTTTATGGATTTTTCTTTATAACGTCAAAAAAACAGCCGATTCACACAGTCAATCGACAAAAATAACGGAAATTTTAAAATAAAAGCAGTATAACAGATCCATGATCAAGCCGCTTTCACTCGGCGACCAAATTTTTATTCATTGTGCAATATGGACATGTTGACAAGTCCATCCTTATCATTTACATTGATATCAGCCTTTATGGCGAACTCCTTCTCTCTACTTCTGAATTTCATTCGATAAAGAATTTTTGGTATTTGCTTATATTCCCCAAAAGGAGCTTATAAATAAAAACCAAATTGTTCATTTTTACGAGTTCTATCAGCCTGTTATGACTGTTTTTACGTAAGAATGAGGCTACCCCCATTTTTTGAAAGTGCAGCAATGATGAAACAATTGATTATCAGTTTATCCGTTCTTCTGACATTCACGTTATCGTTTTATACGGAACAATCCCGGTCGGACGAAACAGAGACTCCTGTTGTTTGGGGAGTTCCTGCCTCCCCTGCGGTAGTCAACCCGCCGATTCGGTCTCAATTTCACCGATTTCAAACTCTTTCCGGCGAATGGAAATTCAAAACGGATGATTACAGGACCCGATTGAGGGTTGGATATGCTTTCAAAACTTCCTGGGACAATACAGCATTATCGATAAAGATCCCTGGATGTTGGGAGTCGCAAGGAATCGGCACTCCCGGTGACAGTATTCCCTGGGATCCCGCCTGGGATCGAAGTTCCATTCCCTTACGACATGTTTTTATGGGAATGGGAACCTATAAAAAAACATTTAAAATCCCTTCCGATTGGAAAGGACAACAAATTTGGCTGAAAGTGGGGGGGGTTCGAAGTGAAGCCTATATCTGGATCAATCAAAATCAGGTCGCATACATTAATTCTTATTGCGGGACGTATAAATATAATATTACACAATTTGTCAAACAGGGCGAAGAGAATACCATCATTGCTGCGGTACGAAATGATGTCCCCTCACGAAAAGGAAATCAGGCT
>CAYWSF010000145.1:0-5158 GCA_964460725.1 uncultured Desulfosporosinus sp. | reverse complement strand
CTTTTCTTTCTCCGCAAGTGCCTTTTCAGGACAAAACATTATACAACCGCCACAGGAGTGACAAACCTCATCAAAAACAAGCCATGTGTCTTTTATATACGCAAGAGCATTGAATTTGCAAAAATCGACGCACTTTCGACATCCGTTGCAAAGCTTTTTGTCCACCTGTGGAATTATAATTGATATTTCCTCTTCCTGGACATTCTCTGGTTTAAAAAACAGATGCCCATTTGGCTCTTCAACGTCACAGTCTATATAAACAGACTCCTTTGCTGCGGCAGCTAAGTTCACCGCTACCAATGTTTTTCCTGTGCCACCCTTGCCGCTTAGCACAGCTATCCTCATTGTTAATTGCCTCCGCGCCCATGAAATCCAACATGTATTTCTTCCAGCAAAGGAAGTTTTCCGGCAATAAAAGCTTCAATGTTATCCATGGCAGAAGCGGTTGTCGTCTTGAATATTTTGATATCGGCGGTTTTGAGTACGTCGGCGGCATTTTCTCCGCATCGAGGAGTCAACAATGTGTCAGCCTTATTATCCACGATAGCTTGTGCGGCCTTAATCCCTGCGCCGCCTGTACTTGCTGCTGCGCTGTTGTCAAAAAATACGCTTTCTTTTGTTTCAGTATCATAAAGAAGGAAATAGGGAGTGCGTCCAAAGGATATGCACACGTTTGTTCCGATATTCTTTTCATCTACAGGTATTGCTATCTTCATAAGAAACCTCCATTTCATTGGCCTTGTCATTGTTCTTTGTCATTGGTCTTTGTCTCCAGGAGCTGTACCGTTCTTATCTCCCCCTTAAAAAAGAGGGGGAGATAAGAACGGTTAGTTAGCTATCGGATGAGTTTTCTAACTGCTTATTAATGATCTCAAGGCGATTTTGCAGGAAATTCTTCTTCTCTTGCAGCCATTCTTTTTCTGTTTTATCGCTAGTTGGATTCACAGCATCGCCTCCGCCAAAGCATCTTCCGGAACCTCCGCCTGCACCTCTTCCGGAACTTCTATCGGCGCCTCTTCCGGCACCTCTTCCGGCGCCACTGCCAAAACCTTTTCCGGCACCTCTTCCAGCACCCCTTCCGGAACTACGCCTGCATCCAAATCCCTGTCCTAACCCCTTACCAGGATCAGCGCCATCCTTTACTTCATTTACTCCATTTACTTCTTCGCAAGATCCGAGACCTCTTCCAGTCATTGAACCAGCACCCATTGGACCAGTTTTGTCTTCTCTTGGCATACTATTCACCTCCTAATGGTTCCTGACATATGTCATTTATGAGTTTTATTATACTCCATTCTCGACATATGTCAATTAAAACTTTTAAGAATTCCTTCTGAAATGAATGACTTCCACTCAAGGTGTTATCCCCTCAACTAGCGGCAATCTTCAATTATGTAGGGAAATTCATAAAAAGAAGAACTCCCCTTTTTGTAGTCCTGAATTTTTATTCCTTCGGGTGTCTACTCTAAAGGGGAGCACATCAAATATTTCGGAGTGAGTTCTTCTTTTCCTTACCACATTACTTCATTACTTTATTATTTACGATTCCATTAAATCCTTCACCTTAACTCCAAGTTGGTGAGATTGATTTCTTATTTTGGATATCAATGTTATAAGCCGGGCAAATATCATTTTGTCCCTATATTTGTTTTCAATGAATCGATTATGCTTTTATAGCGGGGCTGATCTGTTAAAGCGGCAAATGCCGGATTGGACAGAACACCCTGCAGCATGCTTTCTTTAATTACTTTTTCATTCCGCAAGGCATCGGCACCCAAATCAAAGTCTGCAAACCAACCATCAATTGCATCAAAGTATGAATCCCCGTGTAATGACCAAGGGAAGAAGCTCTTGGTACAGATATCAGCATATTTCCGTAGCATGTCCAGGGCTTTTTCAGCATTACCCTGTGAACTGTACACCTGTGCGGCCGTAAAATAGATCTGTGCCATAATGTTTGGATGTAATCGTTCTAAACCATAGGTTGCTGCCACAGATAAGGCCCGCTGCAAAATTTCCTCAATTCTATTGCTATCATCTGTATTTAGCAGCAAATAAGCCGGCGTCGCTCCAATTAAGGCGATCAGATGCTGATACATACTGATTTGAGTTACTTCTTTCGCCTTTGCTAGATTGCCCATCATCTGATAGGCTTGTACCACAATCTCATAATCGGTCGCAATCGGTCGGATTGATTCTCCCAGTAAATCCAAAACCTCCTGCGGCTGCTGTAACATAAGATAACAAACAGCTTCAAAAGAAGTAGCCTCCCTGGCGAGCCACACATCGTCGCTTTCAGTTTTAATTCTTAGGCATAACTTGACCGCTTCTTTCAATATCCCTTCTTGCTTTTCCTTTTCGTCGGCAAGCATATGATGATTCACCAACAGCACCGCCATTTGCAAAAGCAGCGGAAAACAGGAATAGTATTTTTTAATGATTCTCCAGCATTCTCCTAAAACATCATCAAACGGCCGAGTGGCAAAGTCAGATGACAAGCGATGATACAACTTTTTAATATCTTCCTTCTTCATCTGCGGCGCATAACCCATCAATTCGTCAATGCTGATGTTGAAATATGCCGCAAGCTGCGGAATAAAGGTAATGTCGGGATAGCTCTGCTCTGTTTCCCATTTTGAAACAGATGCTTTAGAGACCCCGATATATGCGGCAATTTCATCCTGGGTAATACCCTTTTCTTTGCGCTTGGCAATTAGCGTTTTTGCAATATTGATTTCTTTCATGTTTATATCCATTCCTTTCGCTTCGCTCAAGGCACAAAACGCAACGAAACGTATTGGCGCCGAGCTATTTTTCTACTATCCTACAGCCATAGGGATAACAGTTAACTCCTCAGTTAAATTGTACGGATTTCACCTCATTAAAACAATGGATTAGTGGTTGATTATGGTTTAATAAATCAACCATAAGCAAACCTCCTAAGCAAAGAAAACAACCCTCGTACAGAGAGTTGATATGTTTCCTACTAATGCGTCACAACATATGACCAATCAGACCTAACCCTTACGAGTCCCAGCGGCCTAAACTGTGGGTTATGCCCCATGGGTTTCCCCAACAGTAAAATAGGAACATTTTTCTTTTCTACACCCATGGGGATGTCTATCAATATGCTTGCAGGTTATGTTCTCGCTAATTATGGGCACAGCTGCATGTAAATGCTCTCTCACAATTATTACTGCTTCAGCCAGTGATTTTCGGACGAAATTCTTGCAACAACATGGCCCTGTTTCGTTGGCAATAGTGTTAACTATGCTAGCAACAACTTTCATGATGGTTGCGGTTTCCTGGTCTTTTGGGCAGGCTGCTCCAAGAATGACACTGAAGCAAGCTCCTATAGCCGCAGCGATACCGCATACCCCCGTTAGGCCACAGTATCCGCCGATTGCTTGTTTCTTTGTTCGGTTTAAAGCTTCAACGATCTGTTCATCCGTAACCCTAGCATTACCTTCGTTTTTGAGTGCTGCCATTAAAGCCCCGGCCGCAATCCAAGCATTTTCGCAACCGAGCATCGGTACATTTTCCAAGTCCATAAGATATTCGGCAATTTCAAAGGGGTTTGCTGATTTGCTGGTTAACACATATTCTTTCACAGTGCCAAAAAGGCCTTCCCCGTGACACTTATCACATACATAGTGCCCATTGGAGCATGAAATGTTACCGATATCCTTTGTACTGCAATAAAAACATGTTAATTCTCGTCCCAAAGAAAAGTATTCCAGTTCTCCCCCGCAAATTTGGCAGTTTTCGGTATTGGATGCATTATGCTGACCAGCATCTGAAGGCGATTCTCAACAATTTGATGGTGTATTGCCATTAAATAATTTTTTTTCGAGCATCATATGTTATTCCTCCGTTTACGTATTTTTTATCAGCTCCCATGTCACTGTCGGTGGAATGCGAAGGTTGTGATTCAGAAGCATTTACCACTTCAGTGAATGAAATTCTTTTACATAGGAGATTCAACCAATCCCAAGGGTAAAGAATATTCAAGCAACTTCGCAAAAAAGATATTTGATAATTTTCAAAAAAATGTTATAATAGCAGTGTTAAACGTGTAGATCGCTTACAGGATATTAATCCATTCAGCGATTATGCGTTTTTTCATTAAAAGTAGGAGGATACAAGTTATGTTTTCAGTAGGCGACACTATTAAATATGGAAATCACGGTATATGCAAGATTATGGGGACACAGGATATGACGATTGATTCGAAAACTCGTCCTTATTATGTGTTGAAACCTCTATTTAAAAACAGTTCCACAATATATCTCCCGATTGGGAGTGAGATAATTGAAAAAAAGATGCGTCCAGCCCTCACTGCTGAAGAAATATATGCCCTAATAAGGAATATGCCTGACGCGGAAACGATTTGGGTTGAAAACGTAAATGAGCGAAAAGAAATTTACAAAAAAATCCTGTTAGGCAATGACAGTTCTACTCTTATGAGACTTATCAAAACCTTGTATCTGCACGGTCAGGAACTAAAGAACGCCGGCAAAGGCAAAAAGTTGCACGCTTCGGACGAGCGGTTTTTAAAAGATGCGGAAAACGTGTTATATGATGAATTTTCTTATGTTTTAGACATTGAGCGGGATGAAGTTTTGCCATTCATCAACAAGCAGATTGAAATCAACACCAAAAAAGCCGGAGCGGACTATGAAATTGTGTAATAACATATAATCATACAGGGAACACGGGCCAACATAAACAACTAAATATATAAAATGAAACATATAAGACCAACGGGCGGCGTGAATTTTGAAACCAAGTTGTTAGCCAATAAGCTAACAATGTCTCAGTTCGCGCCACTCGTATTTTTTTTGCTCCTGCAAATTTTTTTCCGAGAATCATATTTATTCCTCGCAGTGACCGTCGGATGTTACCTGTGAATGTTATGCACAGCCAACATGCCCAAAAAAACTGCCATCACGAACGCATCCATTATCAGTGGGATCATCCCGATCCAGTAACTTGCCGTTTTATCCAGACGATAATAAAGCACGTAACAGATCAAACCGACGATGGTAGCAATCCCCACAAGGAGTGCCAAAATAACCGCCCGTCCCGGGCCAAAGTGACCTGTCCCGTAAAGCACAGCGACTGCGGACAACTCCAACACAGCCCAACCATTTATTAA